>CAZGVT010000297.1:0-3990 GCA_964529255.1 uncultured Alphaproteobacteria bacterium
TTATGACGGCGGACACCGGCGTCTATGGTCGTCTGACCGCCAGAGAGATGATGAGTTTTTTTGGCCGTTTGCATGCGATGCCGGAAGATCGAATCGAGCAGCGGGTCGCCCAAATCAGCGCGTCATTGGAGATGGAAGAGTTCTTGACTCGACGATGTGATCGCCTGTCAACGGGTCAAAAGCAGCGTGTCAACATTGCTCGCACAATTATCCATGATCCGGACGTTCTGATTCTCGACGAACCGACCGCCGGACTGGATATTCTTGCCGCAGCGCAGATTGTGCGATTCATACAGGATTCCCGTACGGCTGGAAAGTGTGTCGTTTTTTCGACGCACATCATGCGCGAGGCTGAAAAACTCTGCGACCATATTCTGATTTTGCATCGCGGAAGAGTGTGTGCAGCAGGAACGCTTGGCGAACTTCGCTCGCAATGGGGCGGCCGGGACCTGGAAGACATATTCCTGACTGCGATCGGCACGGCCGTGTAGAAAAGTGGCGACGGTTTTCGGCCCTGACTTTGCCTTTTGGTTGGTCATTGAGGTCCATCGGACCCACCTTCAATTTCTACGGCAAATCAGGTGCATCGCATGCAGCCGAACGGACCCAAGCACTCTCCGATCTACGACTTGTTGGTGATTGATGACGATCCGGATATTCTCCGGATCGTGACACAAGCGATTGCGGACTCCGGGATCACCGCCCATACCGTGCAAAACCTCGCGGAAGCGCGCAAGGCGCTGGGTCGCGGTGCATATCGCGTCGTGCTGAGCGATCAGTTCCTGCCGGATGGGCTTGGAACGGAGTTTTGCGCTGAGTTGCACGCCGCGAAGTGCGAATCCATCCCCATGCTCATGACCGGCATGGTCGACGTGAATATTGCCATTCAGGCAATCAACACGGGACATGTCTTCAAGGTTGTGACAAAGCCGCTGGACATCTTCACGCTTGTCCAGTCGATTCGCCGGGCAATTCGGCAGCACAAGGAGGATCACGACAAAGAGAGATGGGCGACCGAGCTTCTTGATCTGAATGCTCATCTGAAGCGCGAAGCTCAGCGAATGGAGGAGTCGCTCGAGGATGCCTCACTTCGGCTGAATTCCGGTCAAGCTGCGCTGGAAACGGAGCGGCAGAATAATCGACAACTTTTCGAAGAGCTTCAAAACTCCTATTTGCGAACAATTACGTCGCTGATGGCGGCGATCCACGCCCGCGACGAATACACGAGGGACCACAGTGATCGTGTGTACCTCTACTGCTCTTTGATCGCTGATGTGCTGGAGGCCGGCGAGAGTGTTCGCACAAGTCTGCGCTATGCGAGCATGCTGCACGACATCGGCAAGATCGGTATCCCTGACGCGATACTGCTTAAATCAGGACCGCTCACGGACTCGGAACGTGAGGTGATGAAGACACACCCGGAACTCTCCGCTGCGATCCTTGAACCGTTGCACTATCTCTCGCGCGTGCGGCAGATTGCCCGGCAGCACCATGAGCGCTTCGACGGGCAGGGATATCCCGACGGACTTGCGGGCACGGATATCTGTCTCGAAGCCAGGATTCTGTCCGTGGCTGATGCCTACGACGCAATGCGGTCCGATCGGCCGTACCGATCTGCATTGTCCCGCGAGGAAGCGGAGGCACGCCTGAGGGCTGACGCGGGTACTCAATTCTGTCCTGTATGCACACAGGCGTTACTGGTTGGTCTGAACAAATATGGTGAGGATGGCGGTCCGCTTGGGGCAGGCGAGCCCCACAGGGCAGCGCGCGCCAGTAGTTGGCGGGTTACCTCCCTGAACTCGACGTCCACGCTCCTGAACAGTTTAAAGTTATAATTTTAAATACTTTAGAAATTTTGCTGATTGCCCTCTGCACCGGTCATGGACTTGCAATCGGACTGTGAATTTGTTATACTTGTGAGTTGTCAATCGTCAGTCGAAGTAGAGAGTAAGGAGACGGATGCCCCTTCGGTAGAGGGTTTTGAAATTTAGGCGTTTAGACAGTCGGCGTTTGGCACTAACCCCCTTCCGGAATTGGGCATTTCACTCCTTCCGTCCAGATTGAAAGTAGGCCGGGCGACCTTTTGGTGGTCGTTCGGCTTTTTGTGTCTCATTGCCACGGGGTCCATTCTCGGGGCAAGTGGTTCCAAGAAGAACCGTACATCTGCGAAAACAGGTACGCGCCATGCGGACACCGAAATCCGGGTGGCTAACCGTGCAGCATGTTCGTGGACTTGCCGTCCCGGTGAGCCGTTGTCGGTTGTGGACGATTCCCTGAACGCTACTGGCAAAGTGGTGGAGTGGGCGACATCCGTATTTCGAGCGTCGCCCGAATTGTCACAGCCCACGAGAGTTTTTTATGTGGTCGTACCCGTTGGCGCAGAGCCGAGGCTGGTTTTCTCTGGCGTGCGGACGCACGAGTGCGACTACGGTATGCCGGGCACACCGATTCAATCGGAATACGATTTAGAGCGGCCGCGCGCGCAATGGGCAAACCTCGCGGCCATCGAAAAGTGGCGAGGATTTACTCTGGCTCGGATCGAAGTACCGTTCATGATTGGCGATGGATTTCGCGCGACGATGTTGGATGAAATCGTCATTACCGTGTCCTTCGATGGATCGAGCGCAGCCGAGGCATCATACGCTCGCGAGACTGAAGTGCTCTCCAGCCTTGCGTTGAACGGCGCCACGGCGACTCGCTGGTGGAGTCTGGAAAGACCGCAGCGAGCGCGCTCGCTGGACGAGTGGCCGTCGATTGATTTGCACCGTCTCGCCGTCACCGAGCAGGGCCTTTACGCGATTACGGGCGGAACACTCCGATCCCGTGGCGCCAACTTCACGGGTCAGCCGATTTCTTCGATCAAACTTTTCGGCAACGGCGGCAGGTTGTTAAGTACTTTGCCGACAAACCCGCGTGATACGGCTCTGGTGGAGAACGCGATTCTCGTGACCGACGAAGGCAACGGCCTGTTTGACGAGACCGATACGGTCATGTTCTACGGAGTGGGTCTGAAGGGAATCGACTACTGCGACCTCACTTATCTCAATGACTGGGCTCACCAGAGCCCTTATGCGACGGAGAACATATACTGGATCGGCGCGGATCCGTCCGGCTCACCTGGCTTGCGCATGGCCGTGATTCCGGACGGAAGCGGAGCCCAAAGTATCACCTCTACGATTGGATATGATTACGTCGAGGAGGATCGCTTCATCCACAGCATCGGGCAAGAGAGTGAATCAGGATTGATATGGTATCATTCCACTATTGATCCGGGCCGATCGTCCATCTTTACCCTCGATCTTGACAATGCGCTGGCCGTGCCCGGAACGCTTACGCTTCATCTCGACAATATCGGCGGATCTCCGGGAAATAATCTGGAAATTTATTTCAATGATTCGCTGATCGCTCGCGGATACCAGGGCCGCACACCCTTCCGGATTCCGGTTCCGGGTTCAAGGCTGATTCCCGGTCTGAACCATGTCCGGCTCGAAAATTTGACAGGCTATTCCTCCGTCCTTGTGAACTACGTGGAAATGCAGTTCACCCGTGAGATTGCCGCACCCAACGGGAGCTTGAGCTTTTACGCCCCGACCACCTCCGGTTACTATCGCTATGAGGTCGCGGATCTTTCGTCGTCTTCGTTCATCCTCGACGTGACCGATCCTTTGCAGCCGCGTGTATCAAGTGGAAACGTACTGATAGATTCCTCATACTCTGCCGACCCCCGCACCTACTTTGCGGTGAAACGAAACTTTTTGAGAAATCCGATTTATCGCGGGTCCAGAGACATCGGCGCTGACTACGCCCGCTTGCGCGATCCATCCAATCGGGCCGGCATGATTATTCTCACATTTGATGACTGGTACGATGAGCTCGCGCCGCTGAAGGAGTTTCATGAAAGCTATCGCGAAGAGCCTCTACCGACCGTCCGCGTGAAACTCACCGATGTGTTCGACGAGTTCTCATGGGGTGTGCGGGACGTTGTTGCGG
>CAZGVT010000298.1:0-3973 GCA_964529255.1 uncultured Alphaproteobacteria bacterium
AAGCCCGAGATGCCCTGCAAGCGATGCGGCCTCTGCAGCAACCCCCTCCATCAGATCGCCATCAGAGCAGATCCCAAAGACGCGGTAATCAAACAACGTGTGCGACGCAGAATTGAACATCGCCGCAAGCTGTTCGCGCGCGATGGCCATGCCGACGATATTGCCCACCCCCTGCCCCAAGGGTCCCGTGGTCGCTTCTACTCCGGGCGTCAGGTGTGCCTCCGGATGGCCGGGAGTCTTACTTCCCCACTGTCTGAAGGCCTTCAGTTCATCGAGTGTCAGGTCATACCCGGTCAGGTGCAGCATGGAATAGAGCAGCATCGAACCGTGCCCGGCAGAGAGCACAAAACGGTCTCGGTTGGGCCATGCAGGGTCATTGGGATTATGCCTCAGATGTCGGGCCCAGACAGCATACGCCATCACCGCAGCGCCCAGCGGCAGGCCGGGATGACCGGAATTGGCTTTTTGCACTCCGTCGATGGACAGCGTGCGAATCGTATTGATGCAGAGTTGATCTAACGAAGACGGCATATTCCTCCCTGAAGCTTGCGGTGTCGATAGAAGCCGCAACCCGCAACTAACGGACCAGTCAAGACGCATTAAGGCGACAGGAACACGATCTCCTGTCGCCTTGATGGGTCAACAATGTGATTTCATTGGCTCTTGATTCCGAAGGCCGTCTACTTCATCAGCAACATTTTGCGCAGCAGAACGGTGTCTGCGGATTTCAAGCGTACCAAGTACATTCCGGTCGGGCACTCGGAGCAATCCCAAATCAAAGAGTGTACACCGGCCTGCATAGTTCCTGAGGCAATAGTGCCCATGAGGCGACCATTCAGGTCGAACACTTCCACCTGCACGAGAGCCTCGGTCGGCAGTCCGAACCTAATGGTCGTGCTCGGATTGAACGGATTCGGATAGTTCTGGTCAAGGAAAAACTGCTCAGGAACAAGCGCCTCACCAAGATCTCCCACGGCGGTACACACGTCGATCTGGAACGGCGGCGAAGTCCACGCGTCCACACGATTGCCACGCAGTGCGGCGATCCTCAAGCGGCAATTCGGAGTCGGCTGCGAAACAAACGGCACCATCACCTGGAAGTTCGCCTGAGGTGGGAGCGTTGTGATGAATTGGAACGGACCACCGTTGAACGAGAACCAGACAGAATCACGGACAACATTCGGACAGTGCAGAGCTGTTATGGCCACAAAAGTCGAACAGACGTATGACGGCTCGACCGTCGAAGTCACACGAATCAGCTCAAGCACGCGTCCCTGAACGACGTTACTTGCCGGACCGTTGCCACAAATGTTGTAGGCGGAGACGGAATAGTTGTGATTGTTGGGATCCGTCAACGTCGTATCTTGCGCATCGGTCTGAGTCCCCGGAACGGTATCGATCGTGGCCGCATCACGCGTGATGATATAGCCGTCCGGCTGCGGGGTGACGCCCGTCCAGTCGAGGTTTACAACATCGCATACCGGATTTCCCGCCGTGAGGTTGGTCGGTGCATTGGGCGTTGTTCGTCGAGTTCCGTTGTTCGCCGCACTGAAAGTCCCGCTGCCGCACTCGGCGCTGCGCGCTCGGACACGATAGCTGCGAGCCGTGAACACCGTCGGTTGAGTGGCGAACCGCGTGGCAGTACCGGCAACCTGACCGAGTGAGTCGGTATCATCCGCGTAGATTGCGTAGAAGTCGATGTCGCCGGGAACCGCCGGGTGACTCCAGGTCACAATCACAGAGTCGCAGCGATCGTCGGTGGCCTGCACATTTGTCGGAGTCCCGGGTGATACGAGACGCGTCCCATTGTCACCGGTTCCGAGTCCCGATGAGTCACATTGGTTTCTGGAACGAACCTGATAGAGATACGTTCCTTCCGGTGGTACGTCGGTGTACGTGACTACATCCGCATTGCGGGTGATCAGGAATGTTCCGTTACGGTAGATGGAATAACCTGTCTCTCCGGCCACGTCGGTCCACGTGATGACGATGTTCGTGCAACTATTTTCCGTCGCCGAAACCCCTGGAACGATCGGCGGAGCGCCGAGTCGCGTGCCGTTGTCGGGTGTGCTTTGGGCGGACTCTCCGCACTCGTTCTTCGCCGACACCGTGTACGAGTAGGTTCCCGGGGGCGGCGAATCGGGGAACGATAGAGTACCACCCGGCACGGCTCCGACGCGAATGCCGTCGCGATAAATCACGAATGAATCCGCACCGGCCACGGTCGCCCACGAAATGATGATGTTGTTGCAGTTGTTGTCCGTGGCCACCACATTCTGCGGCACGGCCGGAGCGGCTAGACGCGTGCCGGTAACTGGTCCCGCGCTGCCGCCTTCTCCGCAAACGTACGTTGAGACAACCGTGTACTGACTTGGCCCGCCCGGCGCCGTATTATCACAGAAGGCGGTCGCATCTGCTCCTGCGGTGCCGATGGGGGTCGGTACACCTGCGCGGTAGATGTTGTACCCTGTGTTGTAGGTCACGTCGGTCCACGCGAGACACACTTGCGTGCAACTCGTGTCGGATGCCGTTAGATTTGTCACCGCCGCAGGAATCGGAATCGGCAACATTGGATCAACGGCAATCGGGCCGTCTCCACAGCTATTGAATGCACGAATGCCGTACTCATGGGGTCCGGCTGGTGCCGTGACGTCTGTGTAGGTCACCGTGTTCTGCGCCACCACATCGATCTCGACGAGGTCTCTGAGAATCCGGTAGCCGGTCTCATCGTTTCGGTCGGTCCAACCGAGTACATTACCGGCGCAGCCGCTATCCGCATGGAAGCCCTCTACAGGGCCGGGCACGTCCAGTCTCGTGCCCGAAACTTCCTCTGACAATGGTCCCGCGCCGCAGTTGTTGAAGGCCTGTACCGAGTAGCTATAGGTACCGGGTAAGACCGTGTCGTCGAAATAGATCGTCGCGTTGGCGGCCAGCGTATCGAAGGGGTTGCCACCGTCGCGTCGAACGTAGTATCCCAATTCATCCGGAAGATCGGTCCACGTCAATTCAACGGCATCGCAGCGAGTTTGCGAAGCCGCCAAGTCCTGAACCTGACCGGGTGTACCGACCACGCGGCCCGTCACATCGGAGTCGGGACCGTCACCGCACTCGTTGATTGGCACGATGGAGTAGTCGTAATTTCCCGGAGTCAGCGGGCTGTGCGTATGCGTCGTACTGTTGGCGGGGAGCGATACGAGCAGCGCCGCATTGTGGTATATTTCGTATGCCGTCTCCGATGTCACGTCGTCCCATGTCAGCACTACGTTGTCGCAGTTGTCCTGCGACGCGGCGAAGTTCTGCACCTGTGCGGGCACATCGAGTTTCGTCCCCAGAGAGGAATCGGGTTGACCGGCTTCACCGCACGGATTGCTTCCGTAAACACGATAAGTGTACGTGCCTCCGGCGGGCGCCTCTGCATAGCGTTGCGTTCCGGCCGGGATATTCTCCGCAACGGTAGCCCCATTCCGTGTGACGCGATACAATGTGGAGTGAGCGCCGTCGGTCCATGTGACCACGACGCTGTCGCAGCGATCCGTCGTCGCCGCAAGATTCGTCGGCGGTTCAGCTCCGGAAATGGCCGTGCCGGTATCGTGCGGCGACTCGTCACTCATGCCGCAGGCATTGAAGGCGCGCACCCAATTCTCGACGGGGACCTCGCTGCCGAAGTAGGAATAAGTCGTTGTACCTGCGGACACGGTATCCAGCAATGAGCCGTTCCAGTACACGAAATAGCCGTCTTCATTTGCGACGTCATTCCAACTCAAGTAAACGCTGAAGCAGCTATCTGTGGAAGCGGTGAAAGTAGATGGTGCTACCGGCGGGAGTGGTTTGGAACCGCTGGCCCCATCCGACTCCGGTCCGCTTCCGCAGATATTGGTCGCCGAAACGGTGTAATCATACGCGACACCGCCTTCGCCGGTCATGTCGAAGTAGGTATTGTTGTCGGTCGAATCGTGGAACACGCCATCGCGGT
>CAZGVT010000299.1:0-763 GCA_964529255.1 uncultured Alphaproteobacteria bacterium
ATTCCGGATCGCCGTGGGATTGTCCATTGATGGATGCTGGACATAATCCGCAAAGATGTCGGGCACTCCCGAGACACCATAGTAGTTTACGCGGGACTGCACGTCTCCCGTATTGAACTGGTAGAACGGATCGTCAGACCCCGGCCACCAGACATGGTAGCTGACTTTTATCGCGGTGTCCCGGGTCATGGAGTTCAAGACCGCGTGCATTGCCGGATTGTACGTTGCACACGGTCCGCAGCTTGTGTTCGTGAAATGCTCTACCAGGACATGCTGACGCGGGACTGACAGGAGCGGAAGAGCTGAAATGGCGACGGCGCATAGCAGCATCGTGGTGCGCGGGAAGGGAAGGTGCGAGTTCATATGAGACAAATCAGGTATGATTTGGAATCAAATGGTCAGGTGAGTGGAGTTTAGTTAGACCCTATCAATTTAATATAAGTACAACGCGAGGCCAAGTCAAGGCTGTTCAGCAAGAACTTTGGGTCACCTGCATTTGTGCAATTGCCCGAATGCCGCTCCCGGGGGTCGCAAAGAAAAGCGCCACACCCGGACTGGATGTGGCGCAGTCATCAGCGAATGCAGGTTGCTTCAAAGCCCGAAGGGGTTCACAGGCTTTCCTGTGACTCCGACGAGCACGGCCTTTGTTTCAAGATAGGCGTCCATAGCTTCGAGCCCCATTTCCCTGCCGAACCCCGATTGCTTGAATCCACCAAAGGGCATTCCGGGAAGAGCGGTATTTGGAGTGTTGATAGTGACGATT
>CAZGVT010000299.1:773-3952 GCA_964529255.1 uncultured Alphaproteobacteria bacterium
AACTTGGTAGCGCGCGTGATGTTCTGAGTCCAGAGCGTCGCCGCCAGTCCGTAACTAGTCCCGTTAGCAAGCGCAATTGCTTCATCGTCGGTTCTATACTTGTCGATCACGACGACCGGACCAAAGATCTCTTCCTGAACGCATCGCGCGGACTGAGGTAGATCGACAATTACGGTCGGCGCCCAGAAGCTTCCCTTCGACAATTCACCGTCGGTCAGGCGATGCCCGCCGGTCAAAACTCTTCCGCCTTCGGATTTCGATGAAGCGACAAACGACTCCATGACCTTCAGACGATCCGGATGTGCCAGCGCGCCGATGTGATTGTTTTTGTCCAGCGGACTGCCGACTCGCAATTTCTTCGCGGCCTCGACAAACCGATCGACAAACTGCGCGTACAGCGACTCCTGCACGTAAATTCGGCTGCGTGCTTCGCACGATTGACCGGCGGAATAGAAAATCGAGAACAGCGAGCCGAGTACTGCATCGTCGAATACCGCATCTTCAAGCACGATGGCGGGTGACTTGCCGCCAAGTTCGAGGGTCAGCCTCTTCATGGAGTCGGCGGCACTTTTCATGATCACGCGCCCCGTGGCCGTACTCCCGGTAAATGAAACTTTGTCGATGCCGGGATGCGAAACCAGCGCGGCTCCGGCTTCCGGACCCGTACCGCAAACGAGATTCACGGTGCCTTCCGGTATGCCTGCCTCGTGTAATATCTCCACGAGCAATTTGGTTGACAGCGGCGTCCATTCCGCGGGCTTGATGACCGCCGTGCAGCCGGCTGCAAGCGCGGGCGCGAGTTTCCACGCGGCGAGCATCAACGGGTAGTTCCACGGTGTGATCGCCGCAACGACGCCGACAGGTTCTTTCACTGTATAGCCATGATAGGCGCCGTGAATGGGCGGAACCAAGCCGCCGACTTTGCTGGCGGCGCCGGCGAAATACTCGAAATCCTCAACGGCCTGTCGAATCTCTCCCGCGACATGAACGGCGATTTTGCCGTTGTTTTTACTCTCGACGAGGCTGATCTCTTCCATTCGCGATTCAAGAATTTGCGCGGCCTTGAAGAGAATTTTCGTTCGTTGCGACGGCGCGGTGCGGCTCCACTTGCCGTCGAGTGCGGCGCGTGCGGACTTGACCGCAGCATCGACGTCACTCGCATCCGAGCGCGCGGAGGCGCCGAGTGACTCTCCGGTCGCCGGATTGAGTACGGGAAACGTCGCGCCACTCGCGGCGGGCACGTGCTTCCCGTTGATGATATTGGAGTAGAAGGTGTCTGTGCTCATGTTCTTTGATTCATATGGGCGACCATCGCCGGCACCTCGTTCTCACCACCCGTCGTCAGGCTCGTACTGAACGAAAACTTCGCCGTCCCGGATTTCGATTGGGTAGTTTTTGAGTTGAAGGACTCCCGCAACAGGTTGAAGGGATTTTCCGGTCTTGAGGTCGAAGCAATAGTGGTGGGCAAGGCAGGTTAGCGTACGAGACTGGTGGTCGAATACGGCCTTGTTCATCTCCTCGAAAGCGTGCGGGCAACGTCCCTGCACAGCGAACAACTCGTCGCCGTCACGGAAGATTGCAATTTCGCCGTCATCGAATTCGACGGTAATGGCTTCATGATCCGGAATGTCGGAGACAGCACAAGCTCTGCGAAAGGGGATTTCAGTCACGCGGGTCGGTCATAATATCGCAAGCAAATGGAGACCTGCACAATGTCGTTCGGGCTGTGCTGAAATCTCCGCCTCAGCGCCCTTTAAAAATCGCCTTTCGCTTCTCGTTGAACGCCGCGACGCCTTCGCGGTAGTCATCGGTGTTTCCCGCAATCTCCTGCATGAAAGTCTCGTACTCCAGAGCCGCTTCAAGAGATATGGATGAAGTGCGGTTCAATGCGCGTTTGATCAGGCCGATGGCTTTGGTGGGTGCGGCGGCATACTTTTCGGCGAGTTCACGGGAGCGGATCATGAGTTGATCGTCTGTCACAACTTCATCGACAAGATTCAGTTCGAGTGCCTCGGGCATTTCGACTTTTCTTCCCGTCGTGCAAAGCTCGAAGGCGCGGTGATAGCCGACCAGTCGCGGCAGAAACCATGTTGACCCGGAATCGGGAACGAGTCCGATGCCGATGAAAACTTCGATCAAAGAAGCGGATTGTGCGGCAATGCGATAGTCGCAGGCGAGCACAAAACTCATTCCCGCGCCGGCAGCGACGCCGTTCAGCGCGCAGATCACAGGCTTCTCCAGATTGCGAATGCGCAGCAGATTGGGGTTGTAGTTTTTGCGCAGCGAATCGGAGAGCTTGCGGTCCGGATTCTCCTTGACCTCTTTCAGATCCTGACCGGAGCAAAAGGCCTTTCCCGACCCGGTGAAGATTACCGCTCGCACGTTGTCGTCTTTTCCGGCTTCCTTGAACGCCTCGCTCAATTCGCGATGCAGCGTCTCATTGAATGCATTATAGCGATCCGGACGATTCAGCGCAATCGTCAGGACGGAGTTTTGAAGGTCGTAGAGGATTGTTTCAAATGATGGCATCATTACCTCCCCTTAAACTCGGCTTTCCTCTTCTCGAGAAATGCGCTCATTCCTGCTTTTTGATCTTCGGTGTTGAAGAGCAAGTAGAAGTTCTTACGCTCAAATTCTAATCCGTCCACCAGAAAACTTTCATTCACTTTCAAGATTGCTTCTTTGGCCAGACGCACAGCAACGTGCGGCATCTGCGCAATCTCTGCGGCAAGTTTCTGCGCTTCGGACAAATAGACTTCCACCGGAACAACATGATTGACCAAACCGAAATCGCAGGCTTCCTTAGCTGAAATGAACCGGCCGGAGAGCACCATCTCCATCGCCCGTTGCTTGCCGATCGCGCGAGTCAGACGCTGTGTCCCACCCGCACCGGGCATCACACCGATCTTGATTTCGGGCTGACCGAATTGCGCAGTCTCGCTGGCTATAATCATATCGCAGTGCATCGCCAGCTCACAGCCGCCGCCGAGGCAGAAGCCGGACACGGCTGCGATGACGGGCTTCTTCACCTTGCGAATACGGTCCCACTTGACGAATTGATCGCGCATGAGCATGGTAGTGGAATCCGCCCCGGCCATTTCCATGATGTCGGCTCCGGCGGCAAACGCGCGTTCGTTTCCGGTGAGCACGATGGACCGCACGCTGTCATCCGCATCAAG
>CAZGVT010000300.1:0-3877 GCA_964529255.1 uncultured Alphaproteobacteria bacterium
GACGCTTGAAGCGCGATCGAAATGCGGTCATTCTCGCGCATAACTATCAGCGCCCGGAGATTTTTGAAGTTGCCGATTTCACCGGGGATTCGCTGGGTCTCTCACTTAAAGCCGCACAAGTTAAGGCTGCCGACGTGATCGTATTTTGCGGCGTGCACTTCATGGCGGAGACGGCGAAAGTAGTGAATCCGGAGAAAACGGTCCTGCTGCCCAATCTCGCGGCGGGGTGCTCGCTTGCCGACACGGCCGCCGCGCCTGAGGTTGCGGCGCGCATTCGCGAACTTCGCAGTACGTACCCGAACCTCAAAGTTGTCACGTACGTAAACACGACTGCGGACGTTAAGGCGCTGTCCGACGTCTGCTGCACATCGTCCAACGCCGTGTCGGTCGTGCGGGCGCTGGACACGCAGCACGTGCTCTTCATTCCCGACCAGAACCTGGCGCGGCACGTGGCGCAACACGTGCCGGAGAAGACGATCATCGCGTGGGACGGCTTCTGTTATGTTCATCATCAGATTACCCCCGACACGATTTTGGACATGCGGCGACAGTTTCCGGGGATCAAGATTCTCGTTCACCCGGAGTGCCGCGACGACGTCGTCGCTCTTGCCGATGCGGCATTGTCCACTTCCGGAATGGTTGAGTATGCAAAGGCCAGCACTGCCGGGCAGTTTCTCGCGGTGACGGAGTGCGGACTTTCGGACATGCTTCAGATTCAGGTGCCGGAGAAGCAGTTTTTTCGTGCCTGCAAGATCTGTCGGTTCATGAAGGCGATATCACTTGATGACGTAGAGCGCTCGCTGACCGGAATGCAATTCGAAATCGTTCTCGACGAGCACGTACGCGCCGGCGCGGCCCGCGCGATACATCGCATGTTTGAACTCACGGGCGAGCGGCGCGACAATCTCGCTCTGCCGGTGGATGTTGCCGCCGAATAGTGCGGCGTCTTTTTGCTTCTTTACAACTTTACCTTTCCATCCATGTCTTCCGATTTTCGAGTTGAGAAGGATTCGTTGGGCGAACTCCGCGTACCGCTGAACGCTTACTACGGCGTTCAAACGGCTCGCGCTGTTGCCAATTTCCCGATTTCCGGATTGCATCCGCATCCGGTGTTTATTCGTGCGTATGCCTCCATAAAACGCTCCGCTGCAGTTGTGCATGGCGGACTGGGGTCGTTATCCGCTGAACGCGCCAACGCCATCGTCGCGGCGGCCGATGAACTGCTTGACGGCAAGTTACACGATCAAATCGTGGTCGATGTCTATCAGGCCGGAGCGGGCACGTCGACGAATATGAACATGAACGAGGTCATTGCCAACCGTGCTTTGGAGTTTATGGGAAAAGCGCGGGGAGATTATTCCGCGCTGAATCCCAATGACCATGTGAACATGGCCCAGTCGACGAACGATACCTATCCCGCCGCAATGCGCGTCGGTCTTTGTATGAAATGTCCGGATTTGATCACAGCAGTTGACGCCATGGTTGGAGCGTTTGCGGCAAAAGCTGTGGAATTCGACAAGATCGTGAAATCGGGTCGGACTCACTTGCAGGATGCAGTACCGGTCCGACTCGGGCAGGAATTTGGCGGGTATGCGGCGGTACTTAAGCGCTGTCGCGAACGACTCGTCGATGCGGAACGCGGGCTAAGACAGCTCAATCTTGGCGCAACGGCCGCGGGAACGGGAATGAATGCGCACCCTCGTTACAGGTTCCTTGTTGCTGAGGAGTTAACGCGATCGACCGGAATAGAATTCCACGCCGCGGGAAATCTGTTTGAAGTCACGCAGTCACTTGGAGACTTCGTTCATTTTTCGTCGGCGCTGCGATTGCTGGCTCTGGAATTGACAAAGATCGTCTCGGACCTGCGTCTGTTGTCATCCGGTCCGCGCACGGGTTTGGCGGAGATCGCGCTTCCTCCCGTGCAGCCGGGAAGCTCGATCATGCCGGGAAAAGTCAATCCATCCATGGCTGAGATGATGAATCAAGTGGCGTATCAAATTATCGGCTTCGACTCAACCGTCGCCTACTGTGCGCAGGCAGGGCAGCTTGATTTGAACGTGATGATGCCCGTTGTGAACTACAATCTTCAACAGGCGCTTCACATCTTCACGACCTCGATTTCGGCATTTACGGAAAAGTGCGTGCGCGGTATCAGCGCGGATCCCGCGCGTTGCGAGCACTACTTCCACACATCGGTGGGCATGGCGACGATCATGAACACGCACATCGGCTATGCAAAGGCGGCGGAGTTGGCGAAGGAGTCCGTGCGATTGAATCGGCCGATTGTGGATTTGATTCGGGAGCATAAGTTGCTTACTGAAGAGCAGATCAAGGAGATTCTTGATCCCGTGAAGCTGACGGATCCGGATCAACAACCGATAGGCGGTGTCGGTGCGGGCGGTGGATGAGCGGCGGTGAATACGCACTGCTTGCAGCCGGAGCGCTAATCACTTCGACGATTTCGGGCATCGCGGGTGTCGGCGGCGGGATGATCTTTCTGCCTGTGTTGACGGAAGTCGTTGGAGTCAAACTCGCGGTCCCTTATCTGTCCGCGTTGCTTGTGGTTGGAAACGTATCACGTGCATGGTTTTCTCGCCGGCAGATCGACTGGCAAGTCTTGAAGTACTTTTTCATTAGTGCGATTCCGGCGGCCGCGCTCGGTGCACTCCTCTACACGGTTCTGCCTGCGTTCTGGATCAAGAAAGCATTGGGAGTTTTTCTCCTCAGTTATGTTGTGCTCGGCTTCACGAAATCCGAGTGGCCGAGGCGCGCGACGTTAAGAACGATGACCTGGATCGGTCTGCCTGCAGGTTTCAGCTCGGGGATTGTAGGCGGATCCGGACTGATCATGGCTCCCTTCCTGCTGCGGTACGGGCTGCTGAAAGAGGCGTTTCTTGGCACCGAGGCAGTTGCCGCGGCGAGCACGCACGTCGCAAAGCTGACGGTCTGGGGCGGCGCGCAGCTATTGACGATGCGAGACGTCGGAATTCTCGCGCCCCTTTCCGTGCTCATGATCATGGGTTCCTATCTTGGCAAACAATTGGTCAGCAAGATGCGAGTGCGAGTGTTCCGCGCCATTCTGATTTCTCTGATCGCGATTATCGGCGTCAGATTTCTACTCTTCTGAAATGAGAAACTTCATCCTGTTGTTCATCGTTGGATCAATAGTCGCCGCTTCGCCGGCGGCGCAAAATCCCACGGTCGAGTCAATTTTGCCGCCGGATGGCTTCAAGCGCGTCGCGGTTCGTTCCGGCACATTTGCATCATCTTTGCGCAGCATTGACATTTCGCTCGACACCGTGATTGTTTCCGGCGACGGCAAGCGGCTGTTGTGCAGGGACGATAAAGTGGCGGCGACGCACATCAAACCGTTTGATAACAAGCAGGACGTCGGCGCGGACGGCATTGCACGGCTTTGGGGCGAGTACGTTTGGGCGCACGGGTCGAGACCAAAGATTTCGTTCCCGATGGACAATGGACAGGTCGCGACATGGGCCGACTGGAAGGACGGCTTGCGCCCGCGAGAAACCGCAGGGAGATTCGTATTTACGCAGGTGACGACTCCTGACGGCAGCTATGCAAATTACCTGAATTATCTTTCATTTGTCGCCGAGGAAATGGGGGCCGTCGCCTTGCGACGGGAGAGCACAATCATACCCGACGATTCGTTGACCGTCGGCGACATTGCACTCGCCGTGACGAAGGAGTTTGAAAGCCGCATCGGGATCATTCTTGACGTTTGCAAGAATGCGCGAGGTGAAAAGGTCTATCTACTCGGTTCGTGCGGAACCCCAAGTACGGTGCTTTATATTCCCCGACCATATTCTCCGGTTCAGGGCCTGGGCGATTGGTTTACTCTGGACGGCCTGAAGTGGGA
>CAZGVT010000301.1:0-3825 GCA_964529255.1 uncultured Alphaproteobacteria bacterium
ATAATCGGCGCGATATTCAATTCCGTGGAAGTGCCCTGATCGGATGGAAACGCGCGAGATTCTCAGAAAAGTCCGGCAAATTGAGATCAAGACCCGGGGAGTTGTGAACGAAATCCTCTCCGGGGAATATCATGCCGTTTTCAAAGGGCGTGGCATGAATTTCTCTGAAGTGCGCGAATACCAAATCGGCGACGACGTGCGCGCGATTGACTGGAACGTCTCGGCGCGAATGGGCCATCCGTTCATCAAGCTCTTTGAGGAAGAGCGAGAGTTGGTCGTCATGCTGCTCTGTGATCTTTCAAGCTCGGCGCTGTTCGGATCGCAGCGGCAACTGAAGAGCGAGATCGCCACGGAACTCGCCGCGGTGCTGGCTTTCTCCGCGATAAAGAATCAGGATAAGGTCGGTCTGTTGTTGTTCACCGATCAGGTGGAGAAGTTCGTGCCGCCACGAAAGGGGCGTACTCATATTCTGCGAATTCTGCGCGAACTTCTCACTTTTGAACCGCAGCGCAAAGGGACCGATCTGCGGGTGGCGCTGGAGCATTTGTCCAGAGTGCTGAAGAAACGCGCAATCGTCTTTTTGATTTCGGATTTTCTGGACACCGGATATGACCAGGCATTGCGCATCGTCGGGCGAAGACATGACCTCATCGCCGTGCAGATTACAGATCCGCGCGAGTCTCAACTTCCCGACGTCGGGCTCGTCCGGTTGCACGATGCGGAAACCGGACGGCCGTTCTGGCTCGATACTTCATCGCCCAAGACTCGAAAATCTGTGATGACAAGCCATGCCGCGTTTCAGGCGAGAATCAAGAACGAGTGCCAGCGGGCGCACGTGGATTTTTTACCGCTTTCGACGGACCACGACTACATCCGTCCGCTGATTCAATTTTTCAGATTGCGGGAGAAGCGCCGGTGATCGCGCGCCGGCTTGCCGTCTGCTGCGCCCTATTGGCGGCGGGTTGCGCGCTCGCGGCACAGGTGCAGTCGCAACTCTCTCCTCAGGTTGCGCGAATCGGTGATGATCTCGAATACACCGTCAAAGTGAGCGGCGCGTCTCCGGGATCGTTTTCATTTCCCATTCCGGCCGTCGCGGGATTCGAGCTGCTGGGCGTTGATTCGTCGAGATTGAGGGACGAGAATACGCTGGTCTTTACACTGGCCGTGTTCGATACGGGAGCGCACACGCTGCCGCCTCTGCCGGTGATCGTGGGAAGCGGAAGTTCGGCAGAGACGCTCATGACCAGCGCAGTTTCGGTGCGGATCAATTCCGTGCTCAGCGGGGCGGACACGACGCTGCGCGATGCCAAGCCATATCTCGAGCATCCGTTCATGTGGCGGGAGTTGCTGGGCTATTGGTGGATTCCCGCCATGATCATCGTTTCACTGCTGGCCGTGTGGATCTATCGCAGGTTCTTTGCGAGAACTACGGGAGCCGACGTCGAAATCAGCGTGCCATTGCTGCCCCCGTATGACGAAGCCGTCCGGGGATTACTTCAGATCAAGGATCAGAAATATCCTTCGCGAGGGATGTTGAAGGAGTTCTACAGCGAATTTTCCCACGTCATGAAGCGTTATTTTGAGCGCAGATATGACGTTCCCGCTCTCGAAATGACGACTTACGAGCTTGAGTACTACTTCACTGAGTGTGAATATCCGCCGGAGTTGAAGCAGAAACTGATTCCTGCCTTCCGCGAAGGCGATCTTGTGAAATTCGCCAAGTATGTTTCCGATCCCAGGCATGCCGAGGAGTGCCTCGATTTGGGATTTGCGATTCTGACCCTGACGCGTCCGGTTGAGACTCCAGTCGAGAACGCGAAGGAGGCGGTGGCCGCGTGAAGTTTGCTCATCCGGAGATGTTCTGGCTGCTGCTTGTCCTGCCGCTTTTGGTCTATCATTACTTTTGGCGCGAGAATGTTCGGCAGACCGATTTTCGCTATCCATCCGTCGATGCGCTGGCTGGAATGAAGACATCATGGCGAGTGCGGCTCAGGCATTTGCCGTTCGTGTTCAGAATTCTCGCCACGGCGCTGCTGATCATTGCTTTGGCGAGGCCGCAGGAATTCGATAAGGAAGTGAATCGCACGGTCGAAGGCATCGACATCATGCTGTGTCTCGACACGTCGACGTCGATGCTCGCGGAAGACCTGAAGCCCAACCGTGTAGAGGCAGCGAAAGACGTGGCGGCGGAGTTCATCCAAGGGCGAGAGAACGATCGCATCGGACTCGTGCCGTTTGCCGCGGTCAGCTTTACTCAGTGTCCGCTAACGACGGATTATGGCCTGCTGGTGAATCTGGTCGGTGAACTTAAGACCGGAATGGTCGAGGACGGCACGGCAATCGGCATGGCACTCGCAACCTCGCTCAATCGACTGCGCGAGTCCGAGGCCAAGAGTAAGGTCGTGATCCTTTTGACGGACGGGCAAAATAATCGCGGCGAGATCGATCCGGTGACCGCAGCGCAGGCCGCGCAGGCGTTGAATATCAGAGTTTACACGGTGGCCGTAGGGACTCACGGGATGGCACCCTATCCTGTCGAGACCGTGTTCGGCAAGCGCTATCAGCAGGTGCCGGTGACGATCGACGAGCCGATGATGAAGCAAATCGCGGAGCTTACCGGCGGTCGGTATTTCCGGGCCACCGATGAGAAAAAACTCGCGAGAATATACGAGGAGATTGACCGGCTCGAACGCACCGAAGTCAACGTCGAAGAATATCGCCGGGTGGCGGATGTGTTTCATCCATGGCTGCTGGGTGCGCTGGTATTCGTCGCGATTGAATTTCTGCTCGGGCTGTATCCCTTAAGGAAAATCCCGTGATCCGGTTTGAGTATCCGCTCTATTTGTGGCTGCTTGCCGCCGTACCGGTTTGGATCATCGCGGGCTGGGTCGCGCTGAGACTGCGAAGAAAGGATGCAGAAAAGTTTGTCTCCGGTTCCTTGATCGTGCGCATCGCATATTCCGCGAGTCCGGCGAGATTGCGGCTGAAAGCCCTGCTTTGGATCGCGGCCTGGGCGCTGATCGCCGTTGCTTTGGCCGGACCGCAGATCGGCACGCGACTCGAGGAAGTGAAACGGCGTGGCATCGATGTGATGATCGCTCTGGACGTCTCCAATAGCATGCTCTGCGAAGATATCCGGCCTTCGCGGCTGGAGAGCGCAAAGAACGAACTCGTAAGGTTCGTGTCCGGGTTAAAAGGGGATCGGGTGGGGAAGATTGCATTCGCCGGGTCGGCGATCAATCACTGCCCGCTGACAACGGATTACGGTGCCGTGAAAATGCTGACGCGCGTAACCGACACTCGCCTGATAGAAGAGCAGGGCACAGTCATTTCGGATGCTATCCGCGCGGCCCAGCGAGCCTTCGGTGACGAAGAGGGAGTCAGTCGCGTGCTTATCGTTATTACGGACGGCGAAGATCAGGAGGAAGAGGCCATCGCGGTGGCTCAAGAGGCCGCCGATGCGGGAATCAAAATCTACACCATCGGTATGGGCACTCCGGCAGGAGCGCCGATTCCGGTGCTCGACAAGAGCGGTCGAAGCGCGGGTTTCAAACGCGATCCCGGCGGGAACGTGATCGTGACGCGGTTGAATGAAACCCTGCTGCAGCGTGTGGCGGAAGCCGGTGAGGGGCAGTACCTGCGCGGGACGCAGGGCGCTAAAGAGCTTGAAACTATCTGGAATGATATTGAGAAAATGGAGCAACGGGAATTGGGCACGCGGAAATTCAGCGGTTTCGAGAATCGGTTTCAGTATCTCGTTTGGCCTGCGCTGATCCTCCTGTTGTTGGAGTTTGCGCTTTCCGAGCGACGCCGGGCCTATCGCGA
>CAZGVT010000302.1:0-3823 GCA_964529255.1 uncultured Alphaproteobacteria bacterium
AATTTTAGTTTCGACCTTCTCCGCTTACCAAGCTATAATCTGACCTGTTTGGGAAAATTAAGGAATTCCCCGGCTCCAAGCAACAGATTAGCCTCACGTTGACGAATTCCCGGTAGAACCGAAGGCATACCGATTTGCGCCAAAATTGCACTCTCCGACCTCGCGTCTAGTCCCAATTGTCTTCATAAATGCATTATTGTTAGCTTTTTAACAAGAGAACCCGCTTAATGGCGGGTACCTCTCCCTTTTGCGCCTCTCCTACTATGCTCATCGGCAGATTGATATCCCCCTCAAGTGTTGCTATATTGCAAGCGTTGTCAAGGCCTTGCGAAGGACTAAACCCAAAGCCCTCCGTGAACGTTGAGGATAGTACCTGTGACGTATCGAGCCTGATCCGAGCAGAGGAACAGTACGCCGTCGCCAACCTCCGCAGGCGTGCCAACCCGTCCCAGAGGGACCTCGTTCGGCATCCACTCCCGCTGCCGTGGAGTCATTGAGTCGTTTTCAATATAGCCGGGATTCAGCACGTTAACCCTGATGCCTTTCGGGGCTAAGTCACGCGCCAAGCTCAGGGCAAGAATAACGACTCCGGTTTTCGCAATGGAGTAAGCCGGAGACTCAGATTGAGAGCCCACCCTTTCGGCATTCGGTGCACCAATAAAGACCATGGATCCCCCGGATTCCCGCTTGAGCATGAGGTCTGCGGCTTGTCGAGCGCAATAGAAGGCGCTGGTCAGATTGCCGTTAATCATGAGATGCCACTCACCCGTACCAGTCTTCAACAACCGACGAGGCGTGAACGGACCGACGTTGTTCACCAGAATGTCCAGCTTGCCGAACACAGCCTGCGTCTGACCAAAAAGATCAGCCACGTGATTTTCGTCCGTTACATCCGCCCGGGTGACCAGCACCTTGCGGCCCATCCCGGTGATCCACTCCCCCACCTCATGAGCCGCATCATGCCGCTCAAGGTAATTTATCACGATATCGCAGCCGGCCTGCGCGAGTTTGAGTGCGATGCCGCGCCCGATCCCGCGGGAGCCCCCTGTGACTAGCGCAACCTTTCCCGTAAAGTCGTCCATAAAGCTTCTACCTCCCTATGACAGGCGTGACCATGAGTACGAAACTTAGACAGCGTCGACGGCAAGGAGCAGTGGTCAGCTTGATGCTCCTCACGTTGTGGTTTCCCCGTACAGTTGTTGCGCAAACCACCATTGACACGTCCATCGTTCGGCCGTCCGGCGACACGCTGCGTTTCTGGGCCAGAATTCCGCCAAACTATCGACACGATGCTCCCCCGGCCATTCTCGTTTGGTGGCACGGCTTAGGCGGACTTCACACCGAACTGCCGAACTATACCGCATTCGACGAAGAAGCAGAATCGCGTGGGTGGATTTCCTGCTGCCACTTCGGACAACACGATCGACACTGGAACGAACGGGTTGCGCAGGGCCATTGCCGTGAAATGCTCCAGTGGATCGACGAAAGATATCCGTTCTCCCACGACTCCATTTACATGTCCGGCAGCTCGATGGGAGCCGCGGCGGGACTGGTCTGGCACAACAACAACTGTTCTTCGGACGAACCTTACTTTATCGCCGCGGCCTCGGGCGGATCGCCGATTCTCGATTGCGAACTCCGAGCCCGGCAGTATCTCGCGGCGGACGATACCAACCGCTCCATGCGCATGATGTTCGGCGGACTACCAGACGACGGCGACTCCGTCGCGTTTGAATATCACCGGTACAGCGCAGTTTATCTTGCGGACACCGCCCAGTCCATGCACTACAACAGCATGTTCCTGCCAGCAATGAACATGTGGGGATCGAACAAGGTCGAATGGAATGCTTACGGATTTCGCGCCTACGAGTGGGATGCGTTGCGCAACCTTCCCGGAGTGATCACGAACATCTTCCCGAGCGGAATCGACAATCACGGGTTTGCCGTGATGAACACGTACGATGTCTGTCAGTGGATGTCGCAGTTTTCGGCAAATCGGCAGCCTGACTTCATCACGATCTCCGCCGATGATTCCAATGCGTACTATTGGACGCGGCCATCGCCCGCTTTTCCCTACGAATTTGCGCGCTACGCCGCGTCGCGCTCCGTGGAAAAGAGACACTTGCATTTGAAGCTGATTCGAAATGTCGCGGAGCTGTATGTCAACATCACAAGACTATCCGCGGAGAATGACACGCTGCACTTCAACTGGAGAAACTTCGACCCTGCGCTGCCTGATCCAGTGGTCGTGCTCTACCCCGTCACAGGCGTACGTTCCTTGACCTCGGCGAGCGGTCAGCAGGTACAGTGGTCGTTTGATCCGGAAAGCATGACCTTGCGCGTGAATCTGGGAAGCGATTCCATCTACACGTTTGTAGGGGAGGTGCTCAAGGCCACGCCTGCGCCGGAGCCACACTTGCCTTACGCATATCGCATCAGTTCCATATATCCGAATCCGTTCAACAGCGAGTTCACCTTGCGTTTTTTTGCGCCCCACGCAAGCATCGCTCAGATCAGGCTCTTCGATATGCTGGGCCGAGTCGCATGGACGGGCACTCTATCCACGAGCCCGGGTTTGAATTCTCTGCTCGTACCCGCGGGCGATCATGCCTCAGGAACTTATTGGGTCACTATCGGAAACCCTGTGGCCGCTTCCGCCAAAGTGGTGCTTATTCGCTGAAGAATCCCGAAGCCACAAACTACTTCGTTTCCGGCGTCTCCGCTGTATCTTCCGGCGGAGACGTTTTCTTTCCACCTTTGCGAAGTTTGTCCCACAAGTCCGGAATGCTCTCGACAATCCAATCCCAGCGGGAGCTGGTAGGAGTGATCATCATGGCTTTGCCCTCCTCGACGATCGGAAAGCCGACGGGAGAGATCACGATACCGCCTCCTCCGCCTCCGCCCTTCGTTTGACCGGAACTTCCCGGAGATCCCGCACCCGCTCCAAATCCAAGACTGACCTTCATTACCGGAAGAATCGTTGTCTTGCCGACCTGAATGGGATCACCGACGATCGTCTTGGTTGAGAGAATCTGTTTGAGATTCTTCATCAATGTATCGAGAATCTCGTTTGCTCCAAGATCACTCATGCGTACTCCTCCTCGTGAGCCGGATTACTTGTGTCAGAACTTTTCGCGGAAAGGCCGCGACGAGTGTGATTGCCGCCCGGATCACCGCGATCGGCCGGACGGTGAGGTCCACACGCAGTGCAACTCCCGGGATGTCACGCTCGAAATCGACCGCAAGTCCCGACCACCATCCGGGCCCCGTCGCATAGCGCGCCGCACACGCAACGCCAAACGCGAATCCAGTCAAGGCAGGATCCGGGGTTGCGACGATCAAATCAACGTCTCGTATCTTCATTTGGAGAGTGCCGAACAGCCGCCGGCGCGCGCGGTTGATCCGCTGAATATCTTCCCACTCGAACAGTGATGCCAATCGCCACCAATCGGCACTATTCGTATCGAAGCCCCCGGCAATTGTTTCAGTGACATCACCTCCGACGGATGTCCGCTCGCGACGGCGCTTCTCCCACGCATCAACCCACACCTTCGGAATCCTCAGTCTGATTTCCGCGGCAATTATCCGCATTCCGAGTTTGCCATCAGCTACAGATAGTTCAATCCCCCATCGCAGCGAGAAGATCAATACAATCAGAAGCAAGATAGCAACCAGCGTAATCATCAGGCAATGAGCGTGTGGATCTTCGAAACGATTTCTTCAAGCAACTTCAGCGAGTAGTCGAAATCGGGCTTGTACAGCGTTGTATTTGGAGAGTGTATGTAACGGCACGGCACGGCCAGCACTCCGGTCAGCACGCCTT
>CAZGVT010000303.1:0-3810 GCA_964529255.1 uncultured Alphaproteobacteria bacterium
AACAATGGCCCTGGAGCCGGGGACCCGCTGGCAGACGTCGGCACCAATGTAGGGCAAGTGAATTATAATCAATTCGAGCTGAACGGCTGTGCGGATGTAGGCCAGTGTGGTACGTTTGCCACGTTGGTGAATTTCACGTCAGTTGGAGTTGTTCCAGCGAATCCGCGATACTATCTAAAAGTGTGCGGCCCAACCTCTACCGCCGCGACACAAGTTTACACGCTGACACCTGGACCCGCTGACATTGAAGTCACTGGTTGGACATGTGTTGACACTACTTGTGAACTCTGTGGGCCTCCGACGCCAGGAAATCCATTCGCGACGGATACGACTTGCGAGTATGTCGATTTCTCGTGGACATTCCCGTTGGACGATCCCATTACCGAGGATTTTGTGGTTTGGCGTGACGACGGAAGCATCTTTCCCTTGGACACAATACCCTATGATCCGGAAGATGCCACGTACTCTTACCGGGACAGCACCGGGCAAAATAACACTCAGTACACCTACAAAGTAAAGGCCCGAGGGATGTGTGGCGAGACTTTGGTTAGTTCGCCACCTGCGGAGAACACAGGAACGGCCCGCCCTTTTCCTCGGGCGCCGATCAGCGTTGACGCGTCGGACAATTTTTGTGACTCAGTTGTTGTCACTTGGTCCATGCCGGCTGGACAAAACGTTGACTCGTTCGATGTAAAGCGAAATGGTCTCTTGGTAGGGACGGTATCGGGAGCCATAAATCCCAGACGGTTTGCTCATCATGGAGCCCCGACCACTGCGGGAACGTACACAGTCTGGAGCCGCACAGTCTACGGCTGCGACAGCTCGTCAGTCCTCGGCAACTCTGGCGTGGCGCTTCAGGCTCCGCCCGCACCGGCCACTTGCAGTGCGACCGACAACAACTGTTCGATGATTGTTGTCACGTGGTCGGATGTGACTGGAGAGAGCGGCTATCGAATCTTCCGGAACACGGTCGATATCGGTGGAGTCGGTGCAAACATCACTTCCTTCAACGATGCTTCCGCGACATGCGGTCAGAATCACACCTACTTTGTGCGAGCGACGACAGCGAGCTGCGGCAACAGCGCGAACTCGCCCACTGATACGGGTTTCCGTCCGTGTGCGCCGACCCAACCCACGGGTTTGACCGCAAGCAACAATACGATCTGTACGCATGTCGCGCTTTCCTGGACCAGCCCGTCGTTCGAGGATTCGATTCGTATCTACAGGGATAACGTGTACATTGCGCGAGTGGGTGTAGACGTGACTACCTACAACGATGCTACGGCAACTCCCGGAACGACGCACTCGTACCGTGTCGCCGGATTCTCAAATGCCTGCGGGGAGGGGACGTCAAGCTCGACAGTCAGCGGTGTCCGCCGTAACGTGCCCGCACAAGTCGCGACCCCGAACGCAACGGCAAATAGCTGTGTTAGCATTACAATCAGTTGGACTGCCGTTGCCCAAGCGGATTCCTATCTTGTAAAGCGGGACGGCACGATTTTCCGTCGTGTCACGTCAGCAACGACAAGTGTTGTGGATACTCCCGCTGCCGGAACTTACAATTATACGGTCCAGGCCAAGAATGCGTGCGGTGACGCCACTGATTCACCCGCCGATCCCGGCACGCGCCTCGCGGGTCCCACTGCGCCGAGCAATCTCGTTGCATCGGAATCCAATTGTGTCGCGGTGGACCTGACGTGGTCGAATGTGGCGGGCGAAGACGGCTATCGAGTATTCAGAAACGGAGTGCAGCTTGTTCCCGACAACGTGGCCGATGATGTCACGTTCACCGACAACACCGCGGCGCCGAATACAACTTACACTTATCGTGTCGTTGCATTTTCCGCTGCCTGCGGCAACAGCGACTCTTCCAATGCAGATGAAGGTTCACGCGCTCCCACACCCGCGCAAGTGACCGGCCTCATCGCCACGTCTACCTGCGACGATGTCGATCTCACATGGGACGCGGCGGCAAATGCGACGAGTTACGATATCTCCGAAGATGGTACGCCGATTGGCAACACGGCTGGAACGAGTTTCTCGTGGGATCCCGGAGACAACGATCCGCACACGTATACGGTCTCAGCGGATAACGTGTGCGGCAACGGCCCGAGTTCCGATCCCGCGCAAGGTCAGAAGCTTCCGGTTCCGGCACTGCCGACGGATCTGACCGCGTCGACCAATTTGTGTACCGGAGTCAATGTATCTTGGACCAATCCGAACGGCGCCACAAATATCATTGTCTATCGCGACGGGCTTTTCGCGGCCAATGTAACACCGCCCACAAATAGTTACCTCGACACGGGTGCCTCCGGAACTCATGACTATTCTCTGCGAGCCGAGAATGCTTGCGGACAATCGGATGAGACCTCCCCGGTTTCGGGTACGCGCCTGGAGGGGCCGACGGTACCGACGGGGTTGACAGCATCTGACAATAGCTGTGACGGTGTTGCCCTGAACTGGAATGCCTCGACGGGCGACGTGGATTCGTACACGATTCGTCGTGGCCCGGACGTGATTGCGACCGGGGTCGGCACAACGACCTATACCGATACGGACGCACCGGACGGAGCCAATTCGTACACCGTCGAAGCGGTGAGCGATGAGTGCGGCGGCACGGGACAATCGACACCCGCGAATGGTACGCGCTTGGCTCTTCCCGGAGCGGTCGAGGATCTTGAAGCCAGTGATGTCTATTGCGACCGGGTGGAAATCGACTGGAGCGGCGCGCCCGGCGACGTGGATTCGTTCCGCATCTCGCGGGATGGTACTCCCATCGGATCAACGATCGCGCTTGTAACGGATTTCACCGATGATTACGACGTCCCCGGAACGTACAACTACACCGTTGTTGCCTTCTCCAATGAGTGCGGCGTGGGACCCACTTTCCAAACGACAACTCAAGGTACCGTCGCAGCACCGCCTGTGGCCGCCTCAAACCTGACCGCTTCGTCCGACCGCTGCGACGGCATTTTCCTCGAGTGGACCGCCGGTGCAAACCTCGACAGCCATCAGGTCTATCGTGACAACGATGAACTCATCGCAACCGTTGGCCCGAGTGTTACATCTTACCTTGATGCGGGAGCCACGGTCGCTCCTCATGCCTACTTCGTCATCGCCTATTCTGTCGCCTGCGGGCAGGGCGATCCAACCGCGGTTGCCGGAGGAGAACGCCTGCCCAATCCACCCCAAGTGCAAAATGTTGTTGCGACGGATTCGAGTTGCGAAAACGTGACCGTCACATGGGATGCGGCTGAAGGGAATTTCGACAACTATCGAGTGGATCGAGACGGAGGATTTCTTGCCTTCGTTGAACTCCCCAACACGCAGTTTGTCGATCTCACTGCGGCAGCGGGTGTCACCTACGAATACATGGTCTGCGCCAATGACTTGATCTGCGGCCTGGGGCCACTTTCGGATCCAGACGACGGTACCCGCCAATCGGGGGCAACCGTCCCGCAGAATCTGACCGCTTCCGACGATAACTGCGATAACATCCAGCTTGCCTGGGATGCCTCAACCGGCACCGTCGACGAATATCGCATCTATCGCGACGGCGAATTTCTCGTGGCGGTGGATGACCTGATCCTCGCCTACACGGATGCAACGGTTGAGGCCGGGGTCGAGTACGACTATGTTGTCCGCGCCTTCAGTGCGGCCTGCAATGAGACCGCGCCATCGAATACCGCCACCGGGGTTCGCCTGCCTGTTTTGGGTCAAGTTGAGGGACTGACGGCGAGCAACGAAAACTGCGACGGCGTCGAATTGAACTGGACAGCTATCATTGGCGCGACGTGGTATTACGTGAAC
>CAZGVT010000304.1:0-3790 GCA_964529255.1 uncultured Alphaproteobacteria bacterium
CCCCGCCCCCCCCCCCCGCGACACCACCGCCCACGCGCCCATGGCCGCCGCCGCCGGAAACGAGCACAATCAGCAGTGTGAACAGAATCCGGTCTCGAAGTTCCGGAATCTTGAAAATGTTGGAAAATCTTTCGAGCATCAGTCGCGAACCACCTTACCGCCGGCCGCCGTGATCTTGGATTCAGCGGTCGCGGAGACGTGGCAGTTGCGAATCTCCAATGCGCGCCCAGGCTCCCCCGTGCCAAGAATCTTCACGGGCACGGAGGCCTTGCGAATCAGTCCCGCCTTCTTAAGGGCTTGGGGTTCCACGACGGTTCCCTCGGCGAGCTTCTTGAGGTCGCGGAGATTCACTATCTGAATCTCCTCGGCCCAGATGTTTTTGAACCCGAATTTCGGGAGCCTGCGGTAGATCGGCATCTGGCCGCCTTCGAAACCGCGCTTGCGAACGGATCCCGCACGGGCAAGATAACCTTTCTCGCCGCGAGTGGCGCTGCCCCCGTGACCCGAGCTGGGACCGCGTGCGATTCGCTTTTCCTTATGCGTGGAGCCTTTGGCGGGTGTGAGTTTGGAAAGACTCATACCTTCCCCCCATCAACGATCTCCCACTTGACCAAGTGGCGGACACTCTCAACCATGCCCCGCATTGCAGCGTTGTCGGGGAGGAAGCGGGTCTCGTTCAATCGATGAAATCCGAGAGCAGTCACCGTACGTCTTTGTTTTTTCGGGCGTCGAATGGTGCTTCGGACCAGTGTGGCTTTGATTTGCTTTTCCATAGCGGCTATGCGACAGCGGAGCGACTGCTCACGCGTTAAAAACTTCTCTCATGGCGACGCCACGGCGTTCGGCGACCATCCGCGCATCGTTCAACTTGTCCATCGCTGTAAACACTGCTTTGACGACGTTGTGCGGATTATTCGTACCCATGACTTTGGTGAGCACGTCCCGGACTCCGACACACTCCATGATCATGCGAACCGAACCGCCTGCAATCACACCGGTCCCGGCCGACGCGGGACGCATGAACACTTTCCCGGCGCCGAACTTTCCTTTCGTCGCATGCGGCAGGGTCGCGCCAATGAGCGGATATCGCTTCATGCCGCGCTTTGCCGCGCCGGTGGCCTTGGCAATGGCGTCGACGACTTCGTTCGCTTTGCCCATGCCGAATCCGGCACGGCCATGTCCGTCTCCAACAATAACCACCGCATTAAATGAGAAATTCCGTCCGCCTTTCACCACTTTTGCCACGCGGTTGATGCAGACGACTTTCTCGATCAGGGTTTCGCCGCCGGAGTATTCGGATTCTGAACTACGGTCGCGTCCGCCTCGGCGGCCGCGTTCTGGTGATTCACTCATAGCATTAGGTTAGAATTGCAGTCCGCCTTTTCGCGCCCCTTCCGCCATCGCCTTCACACGACCATGATACGGGAATCCATTGCGGTCAAACACCACCGAAGTCACCTGGTGCTCGATGGCTTTTTTCGCCACGGCCTGTCCGACGATCTCGCACACTTCCGACGGTTTCTTGCCGGAGAGTTGTTCGCGCACGCCGGGCGTAAGCGACGACACTCCAAAGAGGGTGCGACCGGCCACATCATCCACCAATTGAGCGTACACGTGATGCACGGATCGGTAGATGACCAGCCGCGGTCTTGCGGCCGTGCCGGTTACAATCTTTCGAATGTGTTTTTTCCGGCGGGAGCGGGTTTTGGCCCGTTTTTGAGTTACAGTTGGCACGATCAGACTCCGCTAAGGAGATCAAAAATTGAAGGGTTACTTCTTCGCCGTCTTTCCGGCCTTTGTCTTCACCTGCTCGTCGCTGTAGCGAATGCCCTTGCCTTTGTAGGGTTCAGGTTTGCGTGTGTGGCGAATTTCAGCGGCGACTTGTCCGACCAGTTCCTTGTCCGGTCCGGAGACGACAATCGTTGTCGGCTTCGGCACTTCCAGTTTGATGCCGGGAGGAGTTACGATGAAAACACCGTGGGTGAATCCAACATTGAGCAGCAACCCTCTGGGTTTCAGTTCAGCACGAAATCCGACGCCGACGACTTCCAGCTCTTTACGATACCCATCGGTAACACCCTTGACCATATTCGCAATCAACGCCCGCGTCAGGCCGTGAAGCGCACGGTGATGCTTAAGATCCGTTGGCCGCTGCACAGTAATGGTGCCGTCGGTATGATCCACATGAATATCGGGATGCAAGTGACGTTCAAGCTGCCCTTTGGGCCCCTTTACCGTCAGCATTCCATTCTTCAAAGCGACGTCTACCCCTTTCGGGATACTGATCGGCGCTTTACCAATTCGTGACACAGCTTCGTCTCCTCAGACAGTTCCGAACCACACGACAGGATCGACTACCAGATCTCGGCGATGACTTCGCCACCCACGCCCAGCTTCTTCGCCTGACCTCCGGTCATAATACCTTTCGATGTCGTGACGATAGCTGTCCCAAGTCCGTTCAACACACGCGGCATATCTTTCGCACCCAGATATTTGCGCAGTCCGGGCGTTGAAATGCGCCGCATGCCGTGGATGGCCGAAGAGCCATCCGGAGTGTACTTCAAATAAACGCGGAGAAAGCCTTGCGGGCCCTCATCCACATGAACGTAATCAAAAATGTACTCGCCCTGAAGCAGCACGCGCAGCACCTCGTGCTTGACTTTTGAATAGGGAGCGTCAACGTACGGCTTGCGCACACGCATGGCATTTCGCATGCGGGTGAGAAGATCGGCTATGGGATCGGTCGTCGGCATAACGGGTCAAACTTCAGTGTGATAACGTGTACCGTCGCGGGCTACCAGCTCGACTTGACAACACCGGGGATCTCGCCCCAGTTGGCCAGGTCGCGGAAACAGATGCGGCAAAGGGCGAACTTGCGCAGATAGGCTCGCGCTCGCCCGCATCTCCGACAGCGGTGATACTCACGAACTTTGAATTTCGGTGTCTTCTGCACCTTGGCAATCAGGCACGCTTTCGCCATGTTCTAAGCTGCTGGGGTATGAATCAATCGACAATCAGGCGGCCTGCGCCTGAGACTTTTCCGGCTTACGGAGCGGAAACCCAAGCTCTTTCAGGAGTTCGTAGGCTTCACGATCCGATCGAGCGGTGGTGACGAACGTAATATCCATTCCGCGAATTTTCTCCACGGAATCGAGGTCAATCTCGGGGAAAATAATGTGCTCTCTCAGCCCCACGGTATAATTTCCCCTGCCGTCAAATCCCTTATCGGGCAGGCCGCGAAAATCACGGATTCGCGGAGCGGCAACGGAAATCAGGCGATCGAGGAACTCCCACATGGTGTGCCGACGCAAGGTAACGAATACACCGACCGGCTGACCCTCTCGCAGTTTAAAATTGGAGATTGACTTGCGTGCTTTGGCTATACACGGCCGTTGACCGGTAATCGCCGCCAACTCGCGAACGACACCGTCGATGAGTCGCGCATTCAACGCGGCCTCACCGACGCCCATGTTCACCACGACTTTTGACAGTCGCGGGATTGCCATCGGATTCGAATAGCCGAACTGTTTTACCAGTGCGGGCACGGTCTTTTCACGATAGAAAGTCTGCAGGCGCGGCTCATAGCCTTTCGGCAGTTTGGGCCGCTCACCAACTTGAAAGCCCTGAGCTTTCTTGTCTTCCTTGCCGGTTTTTTTAACGGCAGCCTGTTGCGGCGCGGCAGCTTTGGGCTTTGCCGGTTTAGAGTCCTTCTTGCCCTTGTCGCCTTTGCCGCCCTTGCTGCCTTTGGCCTTATCAGCGCTCATCGCGAATCATCTCGTTTGAAGCTTTG
>CAZGVT010000305.1:0-3776 GCA_964529255.1 uncultured Alphaproteobacteria bacterium
TTTCTCGCGCATGTCCACGTCAAGCAGAATCAGACCCGGGCGGTGGACCGCATTTTCGTTGCGCTGACTCTCATCCACCGCTTGTCTCAGATGCACAAGCGCCTCGACCGGGTTCTTCAGTATCCACATGCGGTTTTCCAACCTGCATTCTTCGAATGCTTCCTGAACCATCGTGACCTGTTCTTCCAGATCCTCGATCAGCACGATGTCCATTGGCACCGGGGGGGTCACTACTTTCGTATTCATGTCGCTCACCGTATCGCATCTGCTTGTCATCATATCGCGGGCCTTGCTGTACACTGTTTTGGCAAAGGGCGGGCCGTCGACAAAACAAAACGCCGCCAACGCGATGCGTGGCGGCGAACTTCATCCTGCAGGATGACTTGGACTACTGACCAGCGGTTATTCGGGCGGTTTTGCGGCGTTGCCCCTGCTTGACGGTTGCGCGATATCCACCGCCCCGTTTGCGGGGTGCGACCGCAAATCCACCAGAGCTATCTGATACACCGTCGTGCGATCCCATAGTTCAAGCTTCCCGACAGTTGAAACGAACTCGCGGAATCTCGCAGGCTTCCAAAAATTCACGTGGCCGGGATCCTGTCCGATTTTCAGCGTCACCGAAAGCCAGGTCAATGAGCGAAACCACGGCTCCAGCGGGACCGACAGTAATAGCCAGTCCGTCGCGATGCGCGCACACTCCGTCAGCGGTCTCTCCGGCTTCGGCAGATGCTCAAACACCTGCGAGGAAAAGACGAGCTCGAAGCTCTTTTCGGGATAGGGCATTTCATAAGCGCTGGCCTGTCGCCACTCGGCCTCCGGTGATGCCTGCTTGGCAAACTCCACGGCTTCGGCGCTGTAATCGAAGCCGCTCCACTCTCCGCTCCAGCCGCGCTCCCGCATCGCGCGATAGACAATTCCCTCTCCGCAGCCCACGTCGAGCACGCGCCGCGAGCCCGTTCGCTGGAGGTGCATATACATCGTATCAAGGTAGCGCTCGAGATGCTTTTGATAGAGCGAATTGTCGAACTCCCATTTGTTGTGATTGTTCGACCGGTAGTCCTTGGGTTTTGCCTTGCGGGCATGGTCAATTACGGGCATCTTCTGACACGCTGAAATACTGAAACGCTGAAACGCTGTAAGTTACAGACACGGATCATTTTCCGGTCTCACCCTTGGTATCTTTCTTCTTCACTCCTCCGCCCTCCGAATTCCGCCTTGCCGATTGGTACGGGTCCTCGTCCCAGAACTCACGAAAAGCGGTTGTCCAGTCACGGGTGGCCGCATGCGCGCGTGCGGCCGCGGACATGCGCATTCGCAATTCGGGATTCAAGACCAGCTCGCGCATTGCCAGTCGCCAAGCTTCCACATCGTGTCCCGCAAGCGCGCGTCCGGTCACGTTCAAGGATATGATCTCCTTCGGCCCGCCTTCATCGGAAACCAGCGCAGGCAAACCGGATGCCTGTGCTTCGAGCACGGAATTTCCGTAGGTATCCGTCGTCGACGGAAAGACAAATACGTCGGCAGAGGCGTACGCCTTTGCAAGCAATTTACCTTTGAGAAATCCGGGGAACAAGATCGTGGGATGTTCATATCGCTTGATCAGCTCTTCGCGATACGGACCATCGCCGACGATTGCCAGCGCAGCGTTCTCGCGTAAATCCGCGTCTCCCATGAAGGCAGAGAGCACAACATCGAGATTCTTCTCCCGCGATACACGCCCCGTGTAAACAAACAGGACGCGATGGCCGTTGCCAGTTGCGAGCGAGCCCCATTGTTCGTAAAAGCGCTCGTCCCGGTGACGCGGGTTGAAGAATTCGAGATCGGTTCCGCGGTGGAAAATGCGCATGCGCTCCGGCGGAAAACCATGCTCGACCAGTTGGTCGCGGTAGAACGCCGAAGGAGAGTAGATCGCGTCCGCGCGCAAATAAAACCAGCGCATGAGGGTCCATGTCGCCTGCTCCAGCCCTTCATCGCCGGTAATCATGCGAACATGCTGCGGAAAGTCGCTGTGATAGATTGCGCGACAAGGCACGTTGAACATCTTAGCCGCGATCAGCGCAATGATTCCCACCGGACCGGGGGTGGAAATCACGTATTCCGAGAAATCAGCCTGTTCAAGATAGTGCAGCATGCGCAGGCCGGGAGGCATCACAAGTTTCTGCAGCTCATAGTCGGGGATGGCGACTTCTCCAACGGGAACGAAGTTCAGAAACTTTGTCGCTTTCGGTGCGCGGTCGGGAACCATCGAACAGACGATCGTAAGATCCTCGTTCAGTCGTTCCGCAACTTCGGCCATCTTGTGCAAGGTCAGCGAGACGCCGTTGACATCCGTTACCGTATCGGAAAACCAGGCGATCTTCTTGCGCGACGATTTTTGCGGAATATCCAGAAACGGCGCGAACCGGGTCTCCAGCCGGGCAAGCAACGGACGATCCAGATTCAACTTTCCGAACGAATAAATGTACGGTGCGAGGGCGGATTGCAGCGGCAACAACGCCGCACCGTAGGAGAGCGCGTGACCCACTCGTCCATGATTGAACTCCCTCGCGGCTTGCATGAACATGCGATAGCTCACGCGCCCGATGACATCGTCGGCCAGCGCAAACAACCGCTCATCAAAGCGCTTGAGGTCATCGCGGTCGACACCTTCGAGCTTCATGTCCGCCGGCACCTGTCGATAGGCAACGATGAACTCGCGCATCAGCCTGCGTTCTACCGCCGACGGTCGCTTTTCAAACCGGAGCATTCGCTTGACGGCTCGCGCGCCGATGGAAAGCCACTGTCTCGGCGTAATACGCCGCGTTCCCGGTTGCAGCACGCGTTCGAGAATCATGCTCAGCAGATCGGGCTCGCGAATCTCGCGCTTCTCGAGATTCTGCTGGTAATGCGAAAGTCCGACTCTGTACATGGAATGCGCCGATGCTATCGTGCTGCCATGAATACCGCCGACCGCGCATCTGCGCGATTTTAATGCGGCGAGGAAATCGACTTTCGAATTTGAAGCCTGAACTCTGGAGTCCGCCTCGACCTCCGTCCAGGTCAGCCCGATATATTGGCCGCAGTAGTCGTTCGATCCACCGATCAGCGCTTTTTGCCAGGGTTTATCACACGCGGGCCGGATCTTCCACTTTTTTTCCAGCTCATGCATGAGTTCCGGTGTAAGACGCTCGAGAAGTTGCGCCAGGAATTGATTTGTCCGCTCGTGTCGACCGCCGCAGCGCGCTTCGAAATGATCGAACAGTAGAAGCAACTTCTCAATGGTATCGGCATCGAGCCGGCTATTCAGAATCTCCAGCGGGGCGGCGACCACCGCAAGCAGCTTTTCGGCGAACACATAATCGCGAACCGAGTAGACATTGCCGCGAAGATTCAGGAGACCCGATAGCTGCGACTCGCTCAGGTCGAGCACGAGCAGCTTGATTTTGCATTCGTTTTCCGGAAAGGCCACGGTGGTTTCGACGGAGCAGAACACGTCCGGATGATGCGCAATTTCGAGGCAGCCGGTCAGCGTGTCCGCGTCCGTAAGCGTAAAGAATTCCATACCGCGCCGTTTGGCGAGGCGATAGGCGTCTTCGGGAGCGGTCAGACTTTCCGCCGCGCCGAGTTTCTTCAGGAAGAAATTGGTCGGCCGATTCGAGTATTTCGAATGGACGTGAAGATCGGCCTTACTCATACTTGTTTTTCAGAGCTTGTTGATAAGCGTCCAAAGTCTGCCCGTCGAAACATACAAGTATTACGTTTCCGGGCCGCGTCGCTCGAGCCGAAGTTGGATCAGA
>CAZGVT010000306.1:0-3771 GCA_964529255.1 uncultured Alphaproteobacteria bacterium
GTGCGGCCATTGTTCATCGAAACCGCGACCCACGCATCCGCCATGTGGTAAAATTCATCGCTGTATTGGTTGGAGTCATAGCGCATGAACGAGCAATACAGGTAGCCAGTGACCGCATCCTGCGCAAAGCTCGGCCGCTGCACATTGAGCTGCCACGCGCCGACATCGGAGATCTGCCCGTCAATCGTCATGAAAAAATAATCACTGGCAATCGGCGTGAACTCCTCAAACTGCTCTCCCCAGTGCCAGATGCCCGACTGGTCAATCCACGACAGCGGCCCTGGCAACATACGTCCGTCAGGATGGCGCGCCCCCACTCCATAGTAAGTCCGGGTGGTGAATCCCACATGGATGAAATCGTCCTCATCGAAAAACACTTCGCAGTCGGTATACAATCTGAATGTGTCGCGGTTGCAGGCCAGCGTATCTCCGCTCGCACAGTCCTGGTCCGGCTCCGGAAACGCCGTGATATTGATTGGGTCGCCCCACGTGAGTCCGGCATCTTCCGAGATTATCAGGTAGAGGTCGTTATCAAGCTGACTTCCGGAAAAGATTCCGTCCCTCGGATGGGCCCACGCGATGGCCACTCGATCGTAAGACCGTGATGCAGCCACGCATGGCGACAGGGTCATTGTCTGACCGACTTCAACAAACTGCTCTTCGCCCGCCACGTCCTGCCACTCTAAATCGGCTCCTTCTCCTTCCCAGTACGTCGGCTCTCCGCGGGAATAGAAAATTCGCAATGGCCCTTCCAGCATTGGGCGTTCGATCGAAACCATGTGAATGACCATGTCTGGAGACCAAGTACTGGCAATTACCGGGTAAATACACTCGATATATTGATTGAAGTCCGGATCGAGAATCCACTCCGGTTCCGTGATCGTAAATTCCCCAGCACGGGGTTCCGAGTCCATTCCTGCCGCTGCGTGGATGTCAATATTCACTGTCTCATGAAACGCCGGAAAGCACCACCCCTCGTGATTCGTCGTCTGGGAAATGTAACCGGCACGGTTGGAGCTATTCACCTGCGTTCCCTCGGCTGTCAGGAAAGCGTGCGATTCGGGATTCCAGGCATTCCAGTAAACATGACGCGGGCCAGTAATCTGCGGAGTCAACCCGTTCATCCACACCACCTGCACCCCGCCCAGGACATCGACGCCGATCATCTTCCCTACCGTGCCGTTGTGCTGATAGTCGTAGTAAGTTGTCCCGGCAACGTGGATTTCGCCCAGCGGGTCATCGAGCGAGCGCGGGAGGTTCAGGCGAGGAACTTCCACGGTTGGCAGTGCCAGATCCAGCGAGACCTCCTCTCTTCCGCCCACGACCGGCGTGAACCGGGGAGCCACAAGCGAAGTCGCGAGCCCGGCCCATGCCTCACCGGCAAGCGCCAAACCCGCGACTGCAACCCAAAACTTTGTATAGTGCGACATCCAATGCCTCCGCTGCTGATTGCGAACCCTGCGAACCGTGCTGCCATCGACCGAGCGTGATGAAGTCACAAATCTAACACCGAGCGGCGCTGAAGTCAAGGTCTGATTCGCATGAACTCGCAATTTTCAGCCAAACCAACGACTTGCCGACACGTCCGCTTCTGCACCCGCGTGAGTCCAATTGGATCTCAGAGAGTTTGAGCAAAATCATCCCAAACAGGTCCGATTTCGAATGCGTTGACTTTGCTCTCTTTCCCTATGCATGCCGTGCGTGATTATGGGTCTGCGAGGTCGAAAATCAGTCGGGATTTACGGGCAAATTCGGAGCGCCATTGTTGACCAGCTGCAAACCGGTCGGTATATTATTCTGGTTTCACAGCAACTTTGTCGACACGGAGTCTATCCATGCGTTTTCTCACTCTCTCTCTTGTGTTGCTCGCTGCGTGTTACGCGACGCACGCACAGCAAGTCGGAATTGAGCCACAGCAGCCCTCGCACGAAGGTTCGCTGGATCAAGGCGGCGAAAGCTGCAGCAGCGCCACAGTTATTCCGTCACTTCCATATTCCGACTCGGGAACTCTCGGCACGACGAACAACTGCACGGGCGCGCCCTACCGCGATGTGTTTTACACCTACGTTGCAACTTCCGCCGGCGCCCACACCTTTGACATGTGCGGCACCACGGGCGATACGTACATGAAAGTCTGGATGGGCGGAACCTGCTGCGCAGGATCGTTCTATGTGGCCGGAGACAATGAATGTGCCACCAGCGCTCCCCGAGTGACCGTCGCGCTCGAGGTCGGTGAACGCTGCTACATTGAATGCGGCAATCGCCTGAGCACAGCGCCACAGCAGTCGTATATGTTTCATGCCGAACGTCCGGCACACCCAGTACCCGGCGACCATTGTTCAGGCGCGTTTGACTATCCCGGCGTGCCGTCGACTGTCAGCGGAAACACATGCACATTTCTCGACGACTATAACGAGAGTTGCGACTGGTTGCGCTTTGGCGGGCGGGACGTCGTGTACAGGTACTTCTCGCCGGTCGATCAAATCGTAACGTTCAGTCTCTGTCAGTCGAACTTCAATACGCGCCTCTTTGTGTACGAGACATCCTGCGACACACTCCCGATTGCCTGCAACGACGAGACACCGGGCTGCGGCCCCAATGGAAACGCATCGCTCATCGAATGTCTTCAAATGCTTGCCGGACGTACTTACTACATCGTAATCGATGGCTGGGATCAGGCAATCTGCGGCAACTATCAATTGACTTCCTCGGACTGTGCACCGTGCGTTGTAACTTGCCCTCCGCAGGCCATTCCCGAAGGAGAACCGGACTGCTACGAGGGCTACGTGGACACCTACAATGGCGGATGCTGGGCCACCCCCTCCAACTTTACACCCATCGAATGCGGTCAGATCTACTGCGGTAATTTCGGTACATGGTCCATCAGCTCCGATTTTGACTGGTATCGACTCGAAATCACGACCCGTTCAATGGTTAATTGGTGCGTCTATGCCGAGTATCCTGCGGAAGCCTGGATCTTCAGCTCTCCGTGCAACGGGAATATTTTGGCGACGGCTCTCGGTGCCGCGTGCGATACACTCTGTTTATCCGTGTGCCTCAATCCCGGAGTTTATCACTTGATGGTACAGCCGTGGCATTTCGGGAGCACGGCATGCCCCACCCCCTACTTCGCCTGGCTCACCTGTACCCATTGCGGTGGAGCATTTCTCTGTGACTGCCAGAACTCGCTTTACACTCATTGCAATACGGAGGGTGGTAACATTCCGGACCGGGATACGCTATCCGCACCGATCAACGTCCCGGTGCAGTACCACATCACGGATGTGAACGTGTGTCTGGATATTGTACATCCATATACCTCGGACCTCCGCCTTGTCCTGATCTCTCCGTCCGGCAACAGCGCACTGCTCTGTAATCGCCGGGGAGCGGACGGCGACAACTTTGCCTGTACCGGATTCGATGATGAAGCGGCCGTCGATATTAACGACGGCACGCCGCCGTTTGCAGGCAACTTTCGACCGGCGACTCCACTGTCGGTCTTCGACGGGGAAAACGCCTACGGCAATTGGGAACTGCTTGTCATAGATGTATCCGATCAGGACGTTGGCACTTTTCGCGGCGCCTGTTTGACGTTTGAATTCGATCGTATCCTTCCCGTTGCCTTACTGAACTTTGCGGCGTCGGAGGGCGACGGTCAAGTAGCGCTGCGCTGGACCACGGCCTCCGAGTCGGGCGACTCTCGATTTCAAGTCATGCGCGATGCCGTCCCAGTATATACCGTTCAAGCGAGCGGCGATCCTTTCGGATCAC
>CAZGVT010000307.1:0-3770 GCA_964529255.1 uncultured Alphaproteobacteria bacterium
TCATTCTGGACCTCGCGTCAGCGAGTGTCCAGAACCTCTCAGGACTTCGCAGTCATGCCGAGTGATCCCGGACATTCGCCCTGCGAAGACTTGCGCGAAGTCCGCGCTCACCCACTGTTAAGATTTCATGAACAATAGGCAGCGGCAACACCTGCAATCGCCCGAGAAATTTCCCCATACGGCGTTGCATTCCCGCACTCCGTGTCGTAAATTATGCAGTTGGTAATTCTTCCGCCCACCGTGGCAGAGGAACTGACCGGCCTCTAAATACCCCACTCATGTACCGAGGTGATACGTTGAAATCGTTACGCATCTTGATTCTGGCCCTGTTGGCACTCTCTGCCGGCTACTCATGGGCACAGCCCGTTTCTCATTCCTTAGTCGTCGTCCGTCCTGAGTCGTATGAACGCCTTCAGGAACTCTTAAGCTATCAAAATCTGGATATTATCGACGGTGAAACCAAATGGGAGCCCCGCGTTGTCGCCCTTCAGGAAGATCTGGACTTCCTCACGAGCAAAGGCTACATCTATGAAATGCTCCACGAAAATATCGAGGAATACTACGCTTCCCGCCTGACCAGCACCCCTTGGGCCACAATGGGTGGGTACCGTACGTACTCCGAGATTATGACCCATCTGGACTCAATTCACACGGCTCATCCGACAATCACGTCGACGAAATTCAGCATCGGCAGCACTCTCGAAGGCCGGACGATGTGGGTCATGAAAATCTCCAGCAGCCCGAATGCCGATAATGGGACCCCGGAGGTCTTCTTTAACTCGCTCATTCACGCTCGCGAACCGGCCGGGATGGAGGCGTTGCTCAACTTCGCCCGTTGGATCACGAGCAATTATGGAATTGACCCGATGGCGACCTACCTCGTGGACAATCGCCAGATCTATATTCTTCCCTGTGTGAATCCCGATGGCTACGTTTACAATCAGACCACGAACCCCGGCGGAGGCGGCATGTGGCGGAAGAATCGCCGCAATAACGGCGGCGGAGTCTACGGAGTTGATCTTAATCGTAACTTCGGGCTCGGGTGGGGCCTTGACGATAGCGGCTCGTCTCCCTTTCCGTCCGACGAAACCTACCGCGGACCTTCGGCATTTTCCGAACTGGAGACGCAGCATCTGCGCGACTTCATCAACGCCCACAACTTTGTGACTCAAAATGACATTCACACCTATCAGAATGTCATTTTATTTCCGTGGGGGACGAGCTACTATCCGCCGCCGGGTGGCAATGGCCTGTGCCCGGACGACGCCACGTATCGTATGATCGCGGACTCCATGGCCTATTTCATCAACTCCGTCAATGGCGTTTGGTACAGCACCGGAACCGCCTGGCAGCTCTTGTACGATGTAAACGGCGGATCGTTTGACTGGGAATACGGTGACGCATCGCATAACAAGATCTACGCCGTCACTACGGAAATCGGCGGATTCTCAGACGGATTCTGGCCGCCCTCAAATCGCATCGGACCGCTCTCGGCGGAGAACCTCCCGTCACTCATCTTCATGGCCCGCATCGCCGGTCCGCTCGCTCCGCGTCCTTATGCCGCCGAGATGAGCGCACAGTGCGAAAGCGAATTGAACGGTGACGGCGATGCTATTGTCGAACCCGGCGAAGGCATGAACCTCTCACTCACTCTGAAAAACACCGGACTCAATGCGCTCACCGGCATTCAAGGAGTAATCACCACCGCTGATCCATTTGTGAGCGTGATTCAGGGAACTTCCGCATGGCCCGATCTCAATCCGGATGCGACCGGAAACAACTCGACTCTTTTCACGTTGAACGTGGCCGCAAACTGCCCGCAGCCCTATTTCGTCTCCGTCAACCTGCATGTGACCGCCGCGAGCCTCGATACCAACCTCAGCTTCTATGCCACGGTGGGCAATTCGTGTCTCTACGACTTTGTCGAAGGCGGCGCGGGCGATTGGACCACCGGCGGCTCGAACAACCAATGGCACATCTCCACGCGCCGCGCAAACTCACCGACACATGCCTGGCTTTCCGGTCAGGATGTCGGCAATTACGGCGACAACATGAATGCCTATCTTTTGAGCCCTACCTTGATCATGGGACCCGGAGCGCAACTCGTCTATGATCAGTGGTACAATCTCGAAAGCAATTTCGATTATGGCATCGTGGAGTACAACACCGGGTCGGGCTGGGTTCAGGCAGGCACGGCCGTGACCGGACTTTCAGGCAACTGGATACACACCACTCGCCCGCTGTCGATTGCCTGCGCCGGGACTCCCGTGCAAATTCGTTTCCGCATGACCACCGACGGCAACACAACCGCCGAAGGCTGGTATATCGATAACATCAACACCGGTTGCCCGCCGCCACCCAGCATCACGATCAGTGCTCCGAACGGCGGCGAGACTTGGTTTGTCGGAGAAACCGGCAGCTTCACTTGGAATTCCACCAGCATCTCCGAGAATGTGCAGATTCAGTTGAATCGCACCTACCCGGCGGGCGCATGGGAAACTCTCGTCGCGAGCACGCCCAACGACGGTAGTGAAAACTGGTTCATCACCGGCCCCACAACCTCATCGGCAAGAGTCCGGATTCGAGGGGTCACCCAAACCACCGTCGGTGATACCTCCAACGCCAACTTCACTATCGGGCAACGATCGCTGACGGTGATCGCTCCGAATGGCGGAGAAGTCCTATTGACTGGAAGCGCCTACAACATCACCTGGAGTTCGGTACTGATGTCCGAGAACATCCGCATCGATCTCAATCGCGGCTATCCGGGTTTGACTTGGGAGACGCTGTTCGCAAGTACCGCCAACGACGGCAGCCAATCCTGGTCCGTCACCGGCACGCTGACCACCGACGCGCGCATTCGCGTTAGCGGTGTAACTCACACGACCGTTGGCGACACTTCAAATGCGAACTTCACGATTAGTCAACCACAAGTCCTGGTAATATCTCCTAATGGCGGCGAGGTTTGGTTCATCGGCGAGGATCGCGACATTACCTGGTCCTCGCTGGGCGTCACCGGTAACGTATGGATCGACTTGAACCGCACCTATCCCGACGGCGGTTGGGAGACTCTGACGACCAGCACGCCCAATGACGGCGGCTTCAACTGGGCCGTCACCGGTCCGGCATTCACGACGGTGCGCGTGCGTGTCACCAGTCTTGCTCAACCTTCGCTCACCGATGTGTCCGATGCGCATTTCCGCATCGCCAATCCGAATCAGCCACCACTGATTCTCCATGATCCGTTGCACGATCAACTTCCCGCACCGTTCACGGTCACTGCGGACATTACCGATGACTTCCCCGGATACTCGGCGAAGTTCTTCTACAAACCAACGCTCGCCGCGAACTACGATTCTCTCGTCATGAATCCGACCGGCAATCCCGATGAATATGCCGTAACCGTCGGTGCGCTTGCCGTGAATACCTACACTTATTACGTGCGAGCACTTGACGCCATGGCCGTCGCGAGCACGACGGCGCCCGCCGAATTTTTCGTGGCCGAAGCAATTGGCTCTGAAATCGTCTACGATGACGGTGATCCGGAGCGCAGCAATTGGAGCGAATCCATCGGCATGAAATGGGCCGTGCGCTTCACTCCCTCCGCGACTCCCTTTTTGCTGACGTTCGCTCGCATTGGTATCTCCGCGCTGCATCCGGATTTAACGCACTCTCCGCTGACGGTAGAAGTGCGACTCGCGGATGGACCCGGCGGAGCGCCCGGCACAATCCTCTATTCGCGCGCTGAAGCGGGCAGCATTGGCAATGAA
>CAZGVT010000308.1:0-559 GCA_964529255.1 uncultured Alphaproteobacteria bacterium
GACATGAAGGCCTCGCTTGCAAGCTGCGGCTCACAGACGGTAACCGGAGTCGTGGTAGGAGTTTCGGCGACGCAGAACTTCACGTTGCCGAGCGATCCTCGCTATGATTGCAGCGCACCGGATGGTTACGGCTACACGATGTGCGAAGATGTTGATGCAGACGGACTGCCGTTCAGTTGGAACGCCGTGACTCCGCTGGAAGGTGGGAGTGGCACAGCAGTGCTCACAAGCGTGGACGACGGCGCAACCACTGCAATCAACTTCCCGTTCAACTTCCAGTTCTACGGTACGACCTACACATCCTACTATATCTGTTCGAATGGGTTTGTAACCTTCGGATCGAGTGCAACGTCGTTCACGAATGAGTGCTTCCCGTACAGCATGCCTGCCGGTTTATACGTTAACTGGGACGACATGACCACGTACACCGGCCAGGTTGCCTACTACTATGATGCGACGAATCATTGGCTGGTGATCTCATTCTATCAGATCAGTCACTTCAGCGGGAGCGAGCAGTCGAGCTTCCAGATCATCGTCTATGACGAAGCTTTCTACTCCT
>CAZGVT010000308.1:569-3761 GCA_964529255.1 uncultured Alphaproteobacteria bacterium
ACAACCACATCCTGTTCCAATATGCAGATCCCACGACGCAGACGAGCGCAACGACTGTCGGGATCAAGACCGCGAGCGGTAACTATTCACAATACGTTTGCGACGGCGCAGTGGACGCGAACTCCTGGGGTCAGGAAGTTGGCCGGACGGTCTATTTCTCGACGGGTCCCGGCTGCGTGGGCTCGGGAGAGTTGTCTTACAGTCCGGGTACGTTGAACGGCGCGGCGCCTCTTGGAGGGACTGATACCGGTTCACTGCAAATCTGCAACTCGGGCCCCTGTCCATTGAGCTGGATGCTGAATTGGGATCAGACGACCCCTGCGCTCGCGGTGACTGGATACGATCCCGGCACGCTGGTGATGACCAAAGAGCAGATTGCTATGCTTGAAGCGGTCAATCGTGGCGAGAAAATCTCAATCAACATGGAAGAACGCGGCGGCGCGAATCAGCTTGACGCGCAAGGTGGCCCGGATGCCTTCGGTTACACGTGGATCGACTCAGATGAACCGGACGGCCCGGTTTACAATTGGGTTGAAATCAACGGCATTGGTTCACTTGTCGGAGTAACTTTTGACGACCAGGCAGTGAGCGTTGCTCTGCCTTTCGGTTTCACGTTCTACGGCATTACCTATAATAGCGTCAATGTTTCGTCGAACGGAAATCTGCATTTCGGAACGGCCAATTCCACGTGGTCGAATACTACCATTCCCTCGGCTTCCGCACCGTTAGCGATGATCGCGCCATTCTGGGACGACCTGTATCCGCCGGCAGGTGGCGGCATCTATTCGTATTACGATGCGCCGAATAGTCGCTTCATTGTGGAGTGGGATGACATTCGCCACTACTCCGGCACCACCGGCGACATCTACAACTTCCAAGTGATTCTCTATGCAACCGGCCGAATCGTCATTCAGTATGAAACGCAGACGCTTGGTACGTACGGGTTGACCTCTGCGACAATCGGCTTGAACAATGAGACGGGAACGACCGGATTGCAAGTCGTATTCGATGCAGCGTACCTGCATGGCAACATGGCGATTCAGTTCCAGGCCGGCGCGGAGGATTGGTTGACGATTACTCCTCCCGTGAGTGGTTCCGTGGATCCCGGTGAGTGCGTGGATGTTCCTTTGACCTTCACGGCGGGAGATCTGCCACTTGGCACTTACACGGGTGATCTTGAGCTGACCAGCAGCGATCCGGATGAGCTATTCCAGGCGATTCCTGTCTCGTTTGTCGTAGGCCAACTCGATGCTCCGATAGACGTGACGATTCGCTATAACAAGCAGACCAATACTCTCGAGTTCAATTGGACCGCGACAAATGCGCCGTGGTATCATTTGTTCTCTTCTTCAGAACCTGACGGCGCCTTGACGACGCTCGAAGGTTCCACAACGGGAACTTCGTTGAGCATTCCTTACGGCGGGCAGTCTAAGCTCTTCTATGTGGTAGTGCCCAGCATGACCCCGTAACGATATCCGTTAGCCGAAAATGAACGAGCCTCCGGGAATCCGGAGGCTCGTTTGCATCTGGGCGGGACCTCATCTAAGGTGCAAGTCCTGTTGTTGTTTCGTAGAGAGCGCCGTTGTGAATGAAGGCGCAGCGCGTGCCGTCGGAATTCAGAGCCGGCTCGTCGGGCCAGAATTCATTAAGTCCTGTGATTGAACGCAGCTCAGATTTAGTCAAATCGTAGACAACCATCTCGGCGAAGTGAATCTCCGGCTTGTCCCGGAGGAAGATCAACCTCTTCGAATTTCCCGACCATCCCGGCCAACGACCCGAACCGATGGGAATACGCGTTCCGTCCGAGGCGCTAACGATTTCAATCGTCTTGGTCGAGTTCCCAAGCACGATTGCGACCCAGCGGCCGTCAGGGGACAGTTCAAAACCGGATATTGTATCTGAAACCGAGGTCTCGAAGACCTCCTTTCCGGAACCGTCGCGGATGGACAGGCGGCCATGATCCTCGATAAAGGGGCCTGCCATTCTTTGCGTGCCTTGCAGGTTGACGAAGGGTGAAGACGTGTCCTGACGATAGAAGACTTCCTCGCCCAGCAGGTAGGGTCCAATCAGGGGCCCTTCGTTGCTCGTAACCATCTGTGGATCATGGAGGTTGACGGCGCAGGAGACGATGCGCTCGGGCTTGGCAGGGTGGGCCTCGGCGCGCTGGCGGAAAAGCAACCGATCTTCATCGGGCGCAAAGACGAATCTCCTCCCGACTCCCTTAGCATTGGCGACCCGGTACGGAGCTTGCATTCTGTCAAGCTCTATGACGTATAGCTCGTCAAGTTCTCGATTCGTGAAGGCGATCATGCGGTCATTTCGGCCCCAGATGGGTGACGAGCAACCGCCACCCACAGGATCGGCGACCTTCCTCGGGGCTGCTGTTGAGATTAAGTAGCAGAATAACAAAGCGATAAAGATGGGCATTGGGGTCATTGCGTGCCTTCGAAAGATATTCAGGTTTCGGTTTGGAAACGGGGTCATCGGACGTGAGCAAGAGTCGTATTTCGGGGAACTTGCGGGTTGAAAAGGGTTGACTGCTTCATGAAAAAAGGTTATCTTTCTAAGCCCTTCATCTGCCAGTCCGACGCAAGGGCTTTCCCACTTTGTATAAATTTATCAAATATAACCACCTGAATAAGGAATCGCAAGGCACCATGCCGAGCTTCTACCCGTGGAATTTGGGACGTTTCCTTTCGCTTTCGCACTCGCGAAGCGGGGGGCAGGTTCCCGTGTGGTCTGTACCGCGAATTGCCGTAGAGGTTGGAAGTGACGCGCATGTGCCGGGCATCCGAGAGGAAGTCCTATGCTGTGGAGGTGTTCTGTGATGAAGCTTAGAACCGTTTTGCTCCTCGGTTCGTTGTTGTTGTTCAGTGCGATGGCACATGCGCAGTTCATCGTTTCTATACAATACGATGGGCCTGCCATAGATGAATGCCCGATAGACCCGCCGATCGCGACAGAGTGCGGAGGGGATTCTCCCCTGCCGGACGGTACGATCATTGAGATTTACTGGGATCAGAATGGCAACGGTCCTGATGCCGCAGACGATCTGGCCCCCACAGGGGGTGCTTTCGGACAGGTGAACTTCAATACCATGCCGCTGAATAGCGGCGCGGAGTTGGGATGCGAGGGAGGGTTCTACTCGAGCCCACAATTCGGTTGCCCGACGACCTTACCCAATCCGCCGCG
>CAZGVT010000309.1:0-3719 GCA_964529255.1 uncultured Alphaproteobacteria bacterium
CGAACTTCACCGCCCACTTGAATCCGGTTCCGTCAACCCAGTTGTAATTCTCCGCCACGCCGTCGTCGTAGGCAATTTCTCCGGCGTCGGTTTGATTGACATCGAAGTAGTAGTTCCCACTCGACGGCGCCACGGTAATCAAGCCCTGAGTGTCCTGCACACGTACATAGTATTCGTATTCGCCGGCCGCAAGACTCACGGTGGCGCACGAGTACTCATCGGGATTCCCGGTCGCGGTCATCGCCTGAGTTGTGTACACTCCCGCCCCAACGATACGATAGTTTAACTCGACCGCAAAGCCCGGCAACTCGTCCGTAACCAGCGAGGTGAAGGTCACAGCACCCGGAGCCGCGTCGGCATGATTGTCGTGCACGATCGCCGGATACTGCCCGATAGTAAAGTTCGCATCGGACGTATCGCCGGCTGACGGCACGGAATTGCTGATCACCCGCACGCGGCAGTTGTTAGACCCCGGAGCCGTGACGATCCACGATGCGGAACCACCCGCATTCGCATCAATCACTTCCCACGCGCCACCCGGATAGCTGCGATTCAGCGAGACAGTTGCCGCACCGGCACCGACCGAATTGTACGCGATCTCAACCTGCTGACCGATCAACCACGCTTCGCCGCCATTTGGATTCAACACGGTAATCGTCGGATTGATCAAGCTGAAATTCGCATTCGACGTATCGCTGACCGAAGGTGCGGAGACCGAAGTCACGCGAATTCGAGCCGTGGTGCTTGCCGGAGCAGTCACCGTCCAACTCTGAATGCCGTCATTAGCCGTATTCGAAAACAGCGACGTCCAACTTGCGCTCGGATATGTGCGGTTGATCTCCACATTCACATTCCCGGAGACCGACGAGCTATTCCACAGAATGTTGTACGCCTGGCCCACGTACCAGCTCTCGCCGCCGTTCGGAGTGTTTACCGTAATGATCGGGCTCAACTGTCCGGTCGCGTCCGTGGTGTACATTATCGATCTTCCGGCCGCCGCCGCCGCCGATCCCGGTGACCACGTGTTCCAGTAGCCGTAGTCCAGTCCAATCGAGTGATCGCCATTCTGAATTCCGAACGAGGCATAGTCGTTGTCGTTCGGGTTCTCGTTGTTGGCATTGAGGTTCACCGTGTTGTACTGGACTTTGACTTTTCCGTTGCCGCTGGCAGAAGGATAGAAATCCGGATCGTAGATGATGATTTCGAAGAACTCGTTCACTTGAGGCGACGAGAACTGCGTCTGAGCGCGCCACTCCACAATGTACCAGTGATTGGCGGCATCGTAATAGTAGTAGACGTTGTTTGACGCACCGGAAATCCAAAGATCGTCCCAATAGGCCGCGACCATGTATGGCGGGCCCAAGGGCGTCCCCATGCGGTAATTACGGAAGTCCCACATCTGGTACGATCCAAATGCCAGCCAGCCGTTTGAGCACACGGTAATCTGCGTGAAATTCTGACCGTAAAACATGAAGTCAAACGGCAGAGCGAGCGTCACATAGTCGTCCGCATCTTCTACGTCGTCAAGGAATCCGAGCGACGTTCCCGGTCCGCCCTGAGACGGAGCAATCTCAATCCAGGAATATGACGAGGCCGTTCCCGCCGGCTGAGTTTCAGTATTGTCGTACGCATAGTAGCCGAATTCGTCCGGTCCGGTTGGACTGGTAGAAGTCTGCACCCCAACCGTATCCCTGAACGCAACGCTGTCGCGAATCCCGTTGGCATCGGTCACGATCAACAGGAGATCAGCTCGGTGGCCATTGTAAGACTGGTTGCTGAGCGTGATATTGAACTGATCGACGGAATTTGTCGCCGTGTTGTTTGGCGTCACCGTTCCGAACGTGCCGGTCGAATCATTCACAATCACGAACGGATCGAGCGAACGAAGGATACCCGACGCGCTTATCAACGAACGCCAACCATTATTCCGGAAAGTCACATTGTAATTTCCGGTCTCGCCCGGATCCGGAGTGCCGCCCGGACCGGAATAGCCGACATTCACGTACTGCACATTACCGGTGTATGGCGTCAAGTCGAGTCGCACGACAAAGTTCCCAGCTCCCGTCGTAAGATTGAGGAAGAACTGGACCGGCTCGCGGTCGAACATAGCGGTCGCCGTGAACCGAAACGGAGTCGTGTTCGTTCCCGTGCCGCCATCGGCGATATTCGGGTAGGCACTCACCGCCTGAGTCACCGTGATGCCGGGTGACGTGCTGGTCAGAGTCCCGCTGATCCCGGTAACGGACAGATTGCCCGCATCGTCGGGATTCGTCAGCGTGATGTTGAGGTCAATGGTCTCACCTGCATTCAAGCTGTCGTTGTTGTCGCCAACCGTGCCGCCCGAATTGTCGTCATCCAAACTCATGCTGCTGTAGGCCAGCGATTGACCCGCCGCTAGTACCTGAATCGAGTCAAATTTGGTGTAGATGTCTTCCTTGGAAATGGTCACGTACATGTAACCGGCCGTCGGTGTTGACACGGGCAAATTGATGAAACCATCTTCGTCCGTGTATCCGCGCGCGAAAGTCTCGGGAGAACTCACCGACCCTTTCAACAGACAGACCAGCGCACCTTCCCGCGGAACGCCGCTCACCTGATCTGTAACCGTCAGGCTGACGTTATTCGTTCCCAGCGGAATCGTTCCGAGAGTCAAGGCGGGTCCGTCAATATTGATTGTTTTCGGAGTCGTTGTCCAAACCGGTGTCGCCGGGTCGCCCATCAGGTTCGCCCAGTAACAAAACTCCTGCACACTGGTGGGCCGGAAGGTCTGATAATTCCGGTAGAGTTCAAGCTTGCCCTGAATACACATCAAACCCTGCTCGTGAACATCGAGGCCGTACAAGCCGTACATCACACCCGCGTCGACGATGTTATTGTAAGGCACATGTGTTCCCGCACCGTGAAGGCCGATCGCCCCGATCGCGCCACGCAGGCTCTCATACGAAATGTCCGAAGGTCTCAGCCATGATTCTGAAACCGAGTAGCCCGATGCAAACGATCCGGTGCCGCAACTGATGGTCATCACAAACGGGTATTTGCCGTTCGTCGGAAGCCCATTCTGATCGCTCGTCGAGACCTGACTGATCCACGACTGACGGTGATTAAACACGGAGATGCCGGTCGTCAAACGAGTCACCGCATCCGCCTGCGGAAAGTCGCTCGTGTAGGTGTTGAAGAACACCGTGTTTACGCCGTTCAACAACATCAACTGCTCCGTATACCGCTTGGTGGACGGATTCGACGCTATGCAACTCGAACCGGGACAGGAACCGGTGTGTGCCGCACACCACGCCCGGCTGAACCAGGCATTGTCCGGAGAAACGGTCGGCCGAAACTCGTAGTTGAGTGTCTTGTTCACAATCATGCTCAGGTGCGCGGTCGTTGTAATCCCGGACAGTCGGCCTACTGAGATATCAGGCACTGGGTCCGGATTGGGACCTCCGCCCGAATTCAAGGTCCCGTAATAATTGTCGAGCTGTGTTCCTTCCGTCGGAATATACGTCGAACCCGCCGTTCCGTCCGGATCACCGAACAAGCAGACATGCTCGAGAGTGAAGCCGCTGGAAGTCCATTGATTGTTAATCAATGTACGAACCTCCGTCGCAGAGGGCGTCCCGTCCGTGTAGACGCGGACAACATTGAGCCCCTTCCGCTTCTTCCAGAGCATCAGCGTGTCGGTGGCCGCCGTCATCGTCGCCTGGTTCTGACAGATGATCATA
>CAZGVT010000310.1:0-3685 GCA_964529255.1 uncultured Alphaproteobacteria bacterium
ACGTGTGGACGATCGAGATCTTCAGCTTCTGCGACGGTTGCTTCTGCATCACGCTTGATGAGCGCTGCGATCCGACGTATGTTGTGGAGTTCATCTCCGGTCGTGACCTCGTGCCGCAATACTACTGTGCGACGGTTGGACCCAACCGCTCTACGCTGATCCGCGTTTGCGGCGCCAACGGACCGTTGCTGCCCGACAAGCCGCCGGTCGTGGACATCTCATCCGGATGCGATTCGGCGAATACGAATTGCAACGTAGATTGCGTTCCCGGCACGGCCAACATGATGGGCGCGATTCCGCCGGCCGCGTGGGTTTACAGTGACTCACTGGGTTGCTTCGAACTCGTTATTAACGGCGTCGAGTGCGGCTGCGTGTGCATCTGCCTGGAGGACTTCCTGGCGGTCGATCTGATTTCGTTCGACGCGCAAATCGGAGACAATTCGGTTACCCTGTCATGGAGCACCGCTTCCGAAACGGATAACGATCGCTTCGAGATCACGCGCGACGATGCCGCAGTTGCCTCGATCCAGACCCGTGGTTCGTCTTCGAACGGAGCAAGCTACAGTTGGACTGATCGCAATGTGGTGAATGGCACGCGCTATACCTACACATTGACCGCGATTGATCTAAGCGGCGCGCGTTCCGAGCTTGGCACGATTGAAGCAATGCCCGAGCACGGTGCGGATGTGGTGACGGATTATGCGCTGTACCAGAACTACCCGAATCCGTTCAACCCGCAGACGAGCATTACGTTTGATCTGGCTCAGTCCGGCTTCGTGTCCTTGAAGGTGCTGAACCTGCTTGGACAGGAAGTGACATCGCTGGTTCATCAGGAGATGAGTGCCGGTCGCAATACCGTCAGCTTCGATGCGACGGAACTGGCTTCCGGTGTCTATCTCTATCGTCTTGACGCCGGATCGTTTACGGCTATGCGCAAGCTGGTAGTGCTCAAGTAAGCAACTTCCTTTTCGGTTACACTCGCGCTGCGCCCCGTTCAATATGAACGGGGCGTGGCGTTTGTGCCGTTTTCCGGATCTCTTATTTCCGAGTCAATCTTGCCGGAGAGACTATGAGACTAATCTATGTTTGCCTGCTGCTCGGCGTGTGCTCACTTCGGCTTGCGGCCGATCCGCGTCAGTGGGGAGTTCGCGGTCTGCCCCTCTATGAGAGCAGCGCCATGGAGTGGAATGGGCTTAGTGCGATAGATGAGCAGGATAACCTCCTGCTCATTTGGCTCAAATACACTCCCTTCGATGAACTCTTGATTGGGCAGTTGATCAACGCGAACGGAGTTCAGCAATGGGACAGCGGCGGGCGCGTCCTGCTCACGAATTCGGACGTTGCGTTCTTCAGCCACGCGAACCTCGCTCTTGCTCATTCCGGAAACGGCTGGGTTGTTGCGTGGCAGAGATCAGAGGCGGCGGAAATACGAGCCCAAAAATTCGACAATGCAGGAAATCCGGTCTGGCCCGACAACGACTTCTCGGGCGTCGTCATTGCCAGTCTGACCACGGTTGATACCTACATCCCGCCGTATTGCCTTGCCGGGCCTGACGGGTCAGTGTACATCGGCTGGCACGATGAGGATCAAGACGATGTCTATCTCCTTCAGCGGGTCGGTGATGCCGGGGGGTTAATCTGGTCCTCGCCCGTGACCGTACGACGGAAACCACAGCATTTGGGTTTCGAGCAAATCTACACCTCCAGCGACGGCACAGGAAACTTCTTCGCCCTCTGGCTGGGCGGAATGCAGTCGAACGAGGCTAATCTCGCCGCCACAAAAGTCCTGCCGTCCGGTGACAGGCCGTGGGGTGACAGTGTCCTCGTTACCTCAACTCCCGGGTATCGCTACCGTGTGCGGTGTCTCCCAAATGGTATGGGCGGTTTGTACGCGGCATGGGCGCAAGTCGGCGCCACAGGTTACTCTGTCATTCGCGCACAACATCTCAATGCGGCCGGCCAACGGCTATGGAACCTCGACGGACTGCAGGTCTGTACTCTGAATGCCAATCAAAATCTGAGCACCGTCGCAGCGAGCACGTCAGGAGGTCAGCCGGATGGAATTCTCCTTGGGTGGAGCGGTGGAGTCGTTTATCCTGATCGGGATGTCTACGCGCAGAAATTACTTTCCAATGGCACAATCGTCTGGCCCGATACTGGACTTCACATTGTAGGCGACGGCACTTGGACCTGCGACGTTGCCGGCGTTGCATCTGATGGTGCGGGCGGCGCAGTCGTCATCTGGAGCGACTACCGGATAAATGAGATGATGTCTCAAGTGTTCGCTGCGCGGGTGGATCAAGACGGCGACTTCGTCTGGGGTGCAAACAACGGAGTGCTCGTTGCCGACGGTGAGTACCTTCGAATCAGTCGGCATAACCACGACCTGCATGTTATTCTTGAGCCTTCACACTTGTACCCGGGCGAACTGCACTACCAAGGCCTTCGATCATCCGATGGCAGCCTTCTGTTTGAGCAGCCGCCGCTCATCGCACAGTCCATATTTCGCTACGGCGACGGGCCGGTTCTGCTGAACCTGGAACCAAACCGCTACGCCGCAGTCTGGCGTGGTGGGCTGAACTATCAGGTGTTCGACACGCTCGGGCATTTCGAACTGGATTTCGGTGGCCGCGCGGTAAACGCAAGGGACACGGTTCAAAACTGGATTGCGGCTCATTCGGCATGTGCGGACGGAAACGGTGGGTTCTTCGCTGCATGGTCCGGTTTCTATTCAGACTGGCCCAACGACAGTGTCCGGCTGCGGGTTCTGCGAATTGATGGAGGAGGCGCGCGCGTCGGCGACACGCTGGGGGTAACGATCTTCTCGCAGCGGAAGATATCCTGGCATGAACTGAACCCGGAGTGCATCTCCGACGGCCAAGGTGGAAGCTACATCGCCTGGACGCCCCAGAGCATGGGTACACCTCAGCTCATGGTCATGCGAGTTGACCAATTGTGCCAACCAATGTGGCCCGCGCCCGCAACCGTCACCGGCATCCCGCTCGACTACTATCCTGAACCAATTCTCACTCAGGACAGCCGTGTGATGTTACCAATCCGCACACTCGACTCGCGAGCGGCAGTCGTGACTCTGGAAGCACAATCCGGTCAGGTGTTCACGGAGATCGAAATCCTGCCAAGTCTCGCGGGCGTCTGGGGTGCGCGTGTCTGCAGCGATAATGCGGAGGGTATGTACGCGGTCTGGGCAAAGGACCGTCTTGCCGGAACCGGCCTTGATATTCTCGCGCAGCGCTATGATCCGCTTGGAAATGAACTGTGGCCACCAGGCGGCGTGCTCGTATGCGGCAGCCCCTTCCGTCAGCAATTTCCGGGAATCGCGAGCAACGCAGCGGGAGATCTGTTCGTCGCATGGAGCGACGATTCGGATAACGACTCGCTGTGGAGTATCCGTGCCCAACGCATTCTGAGTAATGGTATTCTGCAGTGGCCTGCGGAAGGAATTCTAGTTGATATTGAAGGGGGCCAACGAGGTTCTCCGGATCTGATCACCGGAAACCAGAACGACGTGTTCATTAGATGGTGGAGACAGTCGGCGTGCCACCTCACGCATCTCGGCGAGATTGCCGATCCATACTGGCATCCCGACTCGCTTTCCCTCATCGGCGTTGGATGGCCGTACGCGATGATTCCCGATGGATTTGGCGGAGTGATTACAACTTGGAAG
>CAZGVT010000311.1:0-3680 GCA_964529255.1 uncultured Alphaproteobacteria bacterium
GCAGAGCCTGCCCCTAGTGAATTAAAGGCGGACCATCACTCCAAGTAAGTCACTCTACTAGATGGGCTAACACCCACTCAACGCTCGATACCTTTTAGCCGAATCGATGTCCTCAAAATGAAATCACTACCTTCGATCATCGTGGAGACGACCGTGAGACCTTACCGCTATTGTCTTGTCATTTGCCTTTGTCTGCTCGGTTTTGCAGTCGCCGCTCAATGCAAACAGGAGTCCACTGTACAGCGCGCGATCGCTTCGGCAAAGGCCGCCGGGAACTCCTACTCGGCGGATTTGTGGTTCGCCGCAGAGGCCGAGTATCGTCAATTACTCGAATCCGGAAGGCTCCTGCCATCACTTCCTCCGTCTCATCTCGATGACGGCGGATCGACTTGGCAAACAGCAACTCAAATTCCGTCAACTCCTTTTACTGACAATGGCACAACCGTCGGCAAGGGCAACGAAGGGCTGCTCCCGAGCTGTCTCACCGGCGGCGAAGATACCGCGGAGGATGCTTGGTACGTCTTGACTACCACGGACTCCATTCTGCTCACGATTTGGACCACTTGCGAAAGCGAAGGTCCGCCGAGCTACGACACGCGATTAGGCATCTTCAACAGCAGTCTGGCGCTCATCTCCTGCAATGACGACGCGGAAGACTGCGGCGACCCGTGGTATCAGTCACGGATCGTCGAACAGGCGCTGCTCCCCGGAACTTATTACATTATGGTCGACGGCTACGACGGAGATTCGGGCCCCTATCGTTTCAACGCAACTTGGGAGGAAGGCTCTCCCTGTACCGGGGGTTCCAATGCCGCAAGCGCAGAGATCATTTCGACCCTTCCCTTTGCCGACACCGGTTCCACTGTCGATCAATGCGACGATATTCGCTTCAGCTGTGAACTTGGCGGAATTCACACGGCCGACGATTACTGGTACCGGGTCAACTTCTCCGTCCCTGTGCTCATGACGGTCTTTACGGATTGTGTCCCCACGTCCTACGATACAAAGATCGCGATTCTCGATGATCAGCAGTGGGTGCTCTACTGCAACGATGACTATCCCATGTGCGCAACGTTTCAGTCACGCATCGAAAATGCCGCCCTGCCGGAAGGGACGTACTACATTGTAGTCGACGGCTACCTCGACGCGGAAGGCAGTTACACCGTTCACGTCGACACGACTCATTACGACCCGTCGCAAGCCGAAGATTGGGCGCCGGATATCACCATTCGTGCGGCGGATCTGTACGACACGGACATCGTGAACACGATTGTGCCGGGCCGCCGGCATTTGCGTCTTTCCAACGGCACGCCCAATGAAGGCATGGGCAAGCTGCAGATCTATGGTCTTTTCCCCGCTCATCCCGACGGCACTCAAGATGTCATGCAACGCATCTATCGCAATGACGGCTCGTTCTACACTCGGCCGTCGGGAAGATTTATCTATCATCCCGAGCACGACCACATTCATCTTGAAGATTGGTGTCTGTACCACTTGCGGGCCGTGCTGCCCGACAGTGGAGTGGGGGAGATCGTTGCGGAAGGCGAAAAGACCAGCTTTTGTATCATGGACTTGGCGGTTTACGATCCCGGTCATCCGAATTTCGATCCCAACGGAGAATTCCTGTCCTGCGCATCCACTGTTCAGGGCATTTCCGCCGGCTGGGTAGACATCTATCACAAGGAACTCCCCGGTCAGAATATCGACATCACGGATCTCCCTGACGGACAGTATTGGTTAGAGGCCATCGCCGATCCCGACAATCATATCTACGAAGCCAGTGAAGACAATAATGTCAATCGCGTGATCATCACCGTCGGGGACGGAGCGGGAATTCCCGACAGTTACGAACCCAACAACACTCCCGACGCGGTGGATCAGCAGCCCGTCGGCGGGGCAACGAGTCCAAATCTTGGACCCACGGGCCCGGAAACCGTGATTTCAAATCTAACGATTCACCAGCCCGGAGATGAAGACTACTACCGCTTCTATGCCTGCGAAGCCGGGGGCCCCGCCGATTACGTCCGTGCGGAGTTTGAGCACAATCTCGGTAACATCGGCTTGCGCCTGCTCGATGCGAACCGAAACGTTCTCGCCACGGTTAATGGCACTGGCGATGAAGAGCTTCTGTTTCTGAATACCCGCCCCGAAGGCTGGTACTATATTCATGTCTTCAGCGATATGGATTCTTCAGGGCAACTTTATACGCTCACGATCAATCCTCCTTCGAACAGTTCTCCATCCGTTTCTCCGATCAATCCGCCGGCCGGTAACATCATTCTGCAGCACGGCCTCGATACGTACACCTGCACTTGGACGGCGTCCGATCCCGAGGGTGATCAACTCTGGATCACGCTCTACATGAACACGGTACCCGAGTTGAACGGCAATGAGTTCCAATTGGTCTCTTCGGTAAATACACCCGGCGAGCAGAACTTCGTCGTTGTTAACTCGGCCTATTTCGATCCCGGCACGTACTACTTCTATTTCGAAATCACTGATGGCGGTACACGTACCGGATCATGGTCCGCAGGCTCAATCACCTGGATGGGACAGGATGCACACAAAGATCCGGAGCACGGAATTCCCGGCGAGTTTCATCTGAACCAGAACTATCCGAATCCGTTCAATCCGGTTACGACTATCGAATTCGGATTGCGCATCGACAGCCCCGTCACGCTCAAAGTGTTTGACATCCAGGGCCGCGAAGTGCGTACGTTGATGAATGGCGAACTCAAGGCCGGTCACTATGAAACTCCGTTCGTGGGTACGACGTTGCCCGCCGGTATGTACTTCTACCAACTCATTTCCAACGAAGGTGTCATCGCACGCAAGATGGTGCTCTTGAAGTAGTCGAACCTCGCTCTCCATATAACGAAGCCAGCGGGCCGGAGTGATCCGGCCCGCTGGTGCTCTTGACGCCTGTTGACGGCTGAACTCAGATGCTGCCCGTCAGATGCATCCCGATAAACACCTCCGTCAAGCTGAAACAGTAGATATCTTGATCGCCGAGTCCCCAGGCCTTGAACTTTCCGACCTGAATGGCCTCGTTCAACTGATCGATATTCTCCAGCAGCGACAGCGTCTCCGCACAGGTGAAAATATGCGTCTCATTTGGCCCCAACGCCATCCCATGGAAAATGCGAAAGCCGTTCGCCTGAATTGAAGCCACGTCACCGGGAACGTTAACGTCCAGCGTAATCCAAACTTCGCCGCTCACCGGTGTAGCGAGGTGATTAATCCCGGTCGCGCGAATGCAGCAATCCTCGACTCCATCCACGTCAATGTCGTTGTAGTCGGAATTGTCGCTGAGATCCACCACCACTCCCTCGATTCTCGTATCCAGACTGCGACCGCTTCCGTCCCGCGAGCCACCGGGGCGTGTATCGGTGACAATCGAATCACCCGGGTCGGTCAGTCGCTCGGAAACGAACACGGTTCCGGACACCAATCCGCAACCTGAAATTGCCGCGACCATCAAACTTGCAAATGCAAGAAACAGTATGGCTGGTTTCATCATCAATCTCCCACTCCTGAGGATTTGCCCTTGATCGGGATATAGTATTGAATGCCGATGCGCGACTGCCAGTTCTTCCGTGAGGCCTTGTCATCGTGGAACGGCATCACCAACAGGGCCGTGTTGGTATCAAGATACAGCTTTCGATCCCAAAGATTGATTC
>CAZGVT010000312.1:0-3650 GCA_964529255.1 uncultured Alphaproteobacteria bacterium
GTCGCACTGAGCTCGGCTTGGCAGGGTTGGAAGGGCGTTCCAGAACTGGCCGAGGCGCCCGTCCCCGGGTGCCCGGAAGGCGGATACCGGAGTGCTTCACGTAGACGGTGAAGATGGTGGTGCTGAGGTAGCGCCGCACGGCTGTGCGCTCTTCCGGCGGCGTGAGGGCACGCCGCTCGGCGCCCCCCCCTTAATCCCCCCACAGGATGTGGGGGAGATATCACAAAATCGCCGCTGCAATTTGCAGCGGCGATTGCGTTTTCGATCCAACTTGACGGGCGACAGATTATTTTAGCAGCAGCAGTTTTGTGACGAGCATTTCATCGCCGGTTTCGATCCGGGCAAAGTAGATTCCAGTGGAAAGGTGATTGCCGTCGAACGCAATCCGGTGAGTTCCGGCGGAATAATGTCCATCAACAAGTGTGGACACCTCGCGGCCGTTCACGTCGAAAACGCGCAGCGAAATCAAGCCGTCATGGGGCAGTGCAAATTCAATGCTCGTAGACGGATTGAACGGGTTGGGATAAACCGTAAGCGAGTAGTCTTGCGGAAGCCCCGCGCCGAAGTCCTCAAGATCGTTGTAAATCGCGGCGGTGATATTCACACGCACGACACTATCCGGGCAGGAGTTCATGTGCACGGTGAGATAGCCGAAATAATCGAACACGCCGAAGTCGGTTGTGTCCGCGTGGACCTCGATCGCCACAAATCTCGAATCAAACGGCGGTACGGTGCCGGTTTCCGGTACAGCCCTCATCCAGTCTCCGGCCGGCTCGGTGCCGAAAGTGTAAACGCGGAATTCGATTTCTCCCGAGCCGGTATTTTGAACCAGCAGCGACTCCGCTCCGACTCCATGATTGGGCGCAACGATGTTCATTGAAGTCTGAGAGATGACGCCGTTGGGATCGCCGACCACCAGATTGACGATATGTATGGAATCCTGCAACACAAACACTCCGAACACCGTATCCCGCGCGACGCACTGCCCGAAGGCATGGATGTCATACGACTGATCGGGTTGCAACGTCAAGACGAACTGTCCCTGGCTGTCAGTGGTGACGCGAGAGGCTTGTCCAACGGCGGAAACCTGCACTCCCGGTACGGGATCATTGGTGAGCAAATCTCTGACCACACCGCCCACACCGGAATAGCCCGCAAGCCGGTAAACGTATCCGTCCAATTGTCCGCCGACAAGGAGCGCAGACGCGCCAACACAGATCAGCCCGCCGTCGCGAGTCGGCTCCATCGCATACATGTAATCATCCGACGGACCGCCGAGCGGCAGCCGCCAGGTCGTGTCACCATCGGAGTCCGTCTTCAGCAGATACATTTGATTTGCTCCGCCAAACGAGTTGCTCGTACCGCCCAGAATGTAACCGTTATCGCGCGACGGCTTGATGGTGTACGCGCGATCCCAGCCCGATCCCGGGTAAGACCGGCTCCACTGAGCGACGCCTTCGGCATTGGTCTTGACAAGATAATAGTCATCGCCCAAACCCGCAGTGATCGTGAACCCGCCAACGATGAACCCTCCGTCGGTAGTTTGGTAGACACCATTGGCGCCGTCCTGAGCAGCGGTGCCGTAGGCCTGTGACCAGATCTGCTCACCGTTCGCATCGACGCGCACGAGGTAGAAACTTGTGCTGCCCGGTCCCATCGAATTGGTCAGCCCGGCCATCACGAACCCGCCGTCACTGGTGGGCGAAATAGCCGAGAAGCGATCGCTCCCGTTCAGACCATAGGTACGTGTCCAGAGCGTATCTCCGGCGGAGTTCAGGCGCACGAGGAAGCCGTCATAATTCGTCGCGCCGCGAAAGGCCGATCCTGCCACAATGAACCCGCCGTCGGATAAGACAAGGATAGAGGAGGCCTCCTCACTGGGGGTGAACTGCGCGCTGCCGTTTCCGACCGACTGTGACCACAAGAGATTTCCGGCATCCGAGACGCGCAACACATAGACATCGCCGGGGAATGAACCGTTGGAAAGCGTGGTTCCGGCAATCACAAAGCCGTCGTTTCCGACGGTTTGAGCGGCGTGCGCTTCGTCCGCGTTATCCCCGCCGAATTTTCTTGTCCAAAGCGTATCACCTGCGCCGTCGGTGCGAACGAGATAGACATCCGTATTGCTACCGGTGCCGGCTCTTCCGGCGAACAGGAATCCGCCGTTGAGTGTCGTGCACGTGGCGAAGAACTCTTCATTCAGTTCGCTTCCATATCTGCGGGACCAGAGGGTATCCAATGGTTCCGGCTGCGCCCAGCTCACGGCACTCATACAGATCGCCATCACAAACAACAATTGTCTTGCTTTCATGCTACCGTCCTTCCCAATGGAACTCGTGTCCCTCAGATTTAGCCACCACCATTGCCGCGGTAATATCTCCGGTGACGTTGACCACGGTCCGCGACATATCCAGAATACGGTCAACCCCCATAATGATTCCAATCCCTTCGCCCGGCACACCCACCGAAACCAGCACGAGCACAATAACCGGCAGCGATCCGCCGGGAATGCCGGCGGTGCCGATGCCGGCCAGCACGGATGCGAGCACAACGGTTACCTGCTGACCGAAGTCCAACGACACACCGAAAAATTGCGCCAGAAACAAGACGGTGATGCCTTCAAACAGCGCCGTCCCATTCTGGTTGGCGGTCGAACCCACAGTGAGCACGAAACGGCTGATCTGCGGCGGGACATTCAAATTGTTCTCTGTGACGCGTAGCGCCGTGGGCAGCGTGACATTGGACGAACTGGTCGAAAATGCCGTGAGGATAACCTCCTCGATGCGCTGAAAGAACTTCAGCGGATTCACTCTCACAATCAGTCGCAGGACCAGGCCATAGACTCCCAGCAGATGCAATGCGAGCCCGGCGAGCACGATGCCCATGTACTTGCCGAGAATAAAGACCACGTCAAGCCCCAATTTGGCCACTACCGCGAAGACGAGACAGGCCACACCGATGGGGGCGAACTTCATGGCGATGGCGATGATCTTCATCACCACGTCGTACAGCCCTTGCAGAAATTTCTCAAAAGTTTCGGTGCGCTCGCTTCGGCTGAGCGCCAGCGCGATACCGACGAACAATGAAAAAACCATCAAGGCCAGAATGCCGCCGCCGCTGTATTTTTCATCGAATGCACCGGCCGCGTCGGCGAGCGGATTCTTCGGGATAAGTTCCAGCAGGGTTTGAATCACGGGCTTGGCCTGTTGAGCCTTTTCCACCGTCGAGACCGTGCCGGCGGAGGAGATCGTTCCCATCAAGGCCTGGCGCTCGCTCTCGGTCAATCCGACTCCGGGCTGAACGACATTGACGAGCGTGATGCCAATCACCACAGAAATCGAGGTGATGACGACCGTAAACAGTAGCGTCTTCAGCCCGATGCGACCGAGCCGTCGCAAGTCTCCGAGTTCGGCCACCCCCAGCACCAGCGCGGAAAAGATCAGCGGAATCACGGCCATAAAGATCAGCCGCAGAAATACCTGACCGAGCGGCGAGATGACATTCTTGATGGCCCAGTCGAGTTCGGGATAGTCGCTGAGCCACGCATTCGCGGCCAAGCCGAAGCCTAACCCGACAAGCAACCCGATAAAGATCTTAGTGTGGAGAGGGCGGGGCAAGCGGTCGAACCAAGGGTGAGAAAGAATCCAAAG
>CAZGVT010000313.1:0-3632 GCA_964529255.1 uncultured Alphaproteobacteria bacterium
TTCATCTGTTTGGATACGGCCGATCTGTCGATCACGCCAACATCGGCCAATACGAGGCTGTCGACAATCTCTTGCAGCCGCCATCGGTCAACAACTTGAACTTGATCTGTTGCCTCAAGCGCCCGTGAGAGTAACAATGCAGTCAGTTGTTGCCATGCAGGTCCATCAGATCGGGTCGGCGCCGACAAATCATCAAACTCGAATACGGCCACGCGCGGCTTGCTTTCAACCGCCGTCGCTTCCGGTAAAGCCGAAGCGAGGGAAAACAAGAGGGCGAGCTTGACACAGGCGCTAGAGAACATCGATCTCAATGCGGGCAAGAGTTGATGACCGCACTCTCACACTGTATCCGACCATCGACCGTTCGATAAGGCCGACCAGATCGCCCGGTGCGAGCCGCGTCTGAATGTAGATCCGCATCTGACCTTTTCCGGACGACGAAGATTGCAGCTCGGGTTCTCCGATTCCGCGAGCCTGTGTGAGGATTCGTAATTGATCGCGCAGCGGTTGGAGATCGGAGCTTCGAACGTTATTGATGACGAACTGAAGGTCTCGCCCGTTTAGGCTCGCATCATTCCAATCAAGGATGCAGGCTGCGGCGAGTTCCTCTGCCAGAGGGCCGGATAACGATTGGAGTGCGCTTCGACCGGCGGCCTCTGAACTCTTGCCGAACGCGGTCACTGTCGTATCCAGGCTGGTCGCGGCGATCTGCTTTCCTGTGGCGATCCACGATAGCCTTAGCTGCGCACTTGCCACACCGGTCTGGATTTTTGCTCCCGCCGCCTCGACCGTGTTCGCCGAGCCGGTGGCCGTTCCGGAAAGCAGAATATCAATGCCAAAGTCCGTTGCCACGCGAAACCCGAGTTCCGCCTCATCACGCAAACGCTGGTCAAAATCCTCGATGTCGGCAAGTGATTCGAACTGTGTCTCATCGAAAACGCGAAAACCCTGTCGTGTGAAGTAGTCAATAAGCGCGGTCTCCAGCAATTTCCCGTTGGATCCGCCCTCCACGACTTCCTCGCAGGAGACCAACACTGACGGCTGCTTGTCTTTGAAGATCAGCACGCCGCCGTCAGCGAGCACCTGAGCGATGCTATCTCCGTTGACGATAAATTGAATCGTCGTTTCTTTCGGATCAGCAGGCCGGTTGGTACGCGACCACGTGATAAATGCTTCAGGAGTGTTGTAGATGCGACTCTTGAGCACTTCCGGCGCGGGCTCCTTGTCGAGCGCTTGCTGCGTGGCATACTTCTCAAGAAAGGCGCGCAGGGCCTGACGCTCCGAATCATCCCTTCGCACTTCCGCTGGAATTTCAATGAGCTCGCCCGGCAGAAGTTCGGCGCGCTTGACGTTGAACAGTCCTTCGACTTGACCCGGATACTCTCCTTCAGTTACGGCGGCGAACGGATCCAATCTTACGGCTTTTGCGAAATGGACTTCTGCTTCGCTCTTGTCCGCTGCGTCCCCGAAGCTGAAGTAGCGGGATGCGTAGATCGCACCGTGCAGAATCTCTACGCGGGAGTTATCGGTTGAATCTTCGGGAGTGCAATTGTTCAGCGCGACGAGCGCCGAATCGAATTGGGCGCTCCGGTACCAGTTGTCCGCGCGCTCAAAGCAGCCCGCTGCCCGTCCGGCAGCCGGCAACAAGGTAATGGAGACCAATGCGGCAACATAAAATGTGACGGTCCTGAACGGATCACTGTTCATTGTTGAGTTTGCTCACCTGATTTCTAACTTGCCGCCGGTCCCACTAAGGGTAACATTTGCGACATCGGTCGCGGTTCCGCGCTTAGTGGTTACCTCGTATCTGCCGGGAAGAAATAAGTAGGTCATTGGCGGCTCAAGCTTGTCGCAACCGGGTCCCAATGTTGTCTGCGCGTCGAGACACCGGATCGTCGTTACTTGCCCAGGTCTCGTGCGCCCTTCGAGAGTGAATTTCGTCAGGTAGAGATCGCTCGGAGTAAAGCTCCCACCCCGTTTCACATCCACTGAATACGTACGCGACAGCTTGCAGCCACCTGTACCTCGCAGCTCAAACCGGAGATCATATCGTCCGTCAGGGCGGTTGATTTCAACGGAACCTCCGGAAAGCACTTCCCTGAGCAAACTCCCCGATATGTAGACATTCGCCGCAACTGGAGATGTCACAACAAACGCCGGCTTCGCGGGAATCACGGGATCTTTGGGTACAGTCTTTTTCTCCGGCTCCGATTTCGACTTGACTTCCTCCGGCGGCTCAGTGCCCGCGCTTGCTTTGGTCGTGTCGAGCAGTACTATTTTCCCCGCATCCGCATCCATCTTTCGCTTTTCAGTTTCAACCCGCAGAGACTCGGCCTTGGCAGTGGCCAGTGAGTCATCTATTCGCCTCTGTTCCACCCGTCGCTTTTCTTGCTCGGCCGGTTCAACGACGAATTGGATATAGACAAACACTCCAACTGCCACAAGGAAAATCGCTCCCAGCACCCACCCCAAAACCCCTGGGCCGTGCTTTGGCCTAACGGGCTCTAACGGAGGTACATCCGACACCGTGAATTCTCGCGACCTGGGCGCGGCGCTATCTGGCTGCTTCCGCTCCTCGGTATACTCTTTGGTTACGGATTCCCTGCGCGCCGCCTGAAACAGCTCGTAATCTCGACCGAGGTTGGAGGGCGGAAAGGCAAGCTGAGCAAGCTCACATAACTGCTGATGAGCCTGCTCCTCTTGAAAACGGATAGCTCCGGCATAAGCCTGCAGCTCGCTCTCGAACTCCTTGGCCGTCGCGGTCCTGTCGAACACGGACAGCTTCAGTGCATGCTCGATGCATGGCTGGAGCTCCGGGGGGATGCGGTGGTCCTGGAAGTACTGCGGGAGGTCGAACTTTCGTGCACGCACGCGATCGAGCAGTTCGTACTCGTTGGTGGTCTTGCCGTAAATGGAATGCCCGGTCAGCATGTCAAGAAAAACCACGGCAAGCGAATAGACATCAGACCGCAGATCTACCGAGTCCGGCGAGTGAATCTGTTCCGGTGACATATATTGCGGCCGCCCCTTTATAATGCCACCCATCGTCTCCGGTCGCATAACGCCTTTCACGCGCGCAATGCCAAAGTCAATCAACTTGACTGCGCCCATCCGCGAAATCATGAAATTCGAGGGCGCAATATCACGATGCACGAGGTGCAGCGGCGCGCCGGTCGACGGATCCTGCCGCACGTGTGCATAGTGTAGCGCCCGGGCGACTTGTTGAATCAGATACAGTGAAATCTGCGGGCTGAGGCTCTGATTGCGCTCTTTCAGGAACATCTGAAGTAATCGCAAGTCGCCGCCGTCGATGAACTCCATGATCATGAAGACCCGTCCGCGCCATCGCTTCAGAGTATACAATCGACAAATAGCGGGATGATCGAGTCGGACGATAAGCTGCGCCTCAGCTTGAAATGCGGCAAGGTGAGACTCCTGACGCAAAAGCTCGGGGTGAATCTCTTTCAGCGCGACCGGGAGACTCAAGTTCTCATCCCAGCCTGCGTACACGATGCCAAAGCCACCGGCTTTGATTTCGCGCAGAACGATGAATTGTTCGTCAAGTGAGAACGGAAGGTTCATGGACATGCGGCAATTTAGGAAATATCTGTATATTTGTCAATTGAATACGG
>CAZGVT010000314.1:0-3594 GCA_964529255.1 uncultured Alphaproteobacteria bacterium
CGACAACGTCAGGATATTATTCCCCCCGGATGCAGCCTGATAGGCTCTCGAGTTTGGTCGTCCCGGCGTCGAGCCCGTGCTATCCAAACTGCCGGCCCAATTGAGCGGATCATTCCCTTCGGCGATGCCCGAAATTCTCTCAAGCGACACGCCCGCGCCACCGCCCCAACTTGGTCGATAATCAATCCGCTCGATAATCTCACCGGTTTCGTTCATGAGAAAAAGCGAGTCTCCGCTATTATTCAATGACGGGTAGGTGCCGCTCCAAACGAATATCAGAACTTCTTCCGGCACGTTTTCAAACAGGAGCTGCGAATCGGAAGCGAGAATCACATAGGTGTCCGGATTAAAGCTGTACTCGGGGAGCAACATTCGCCTTGTGGAATCAATGTAACCGTCTCCGTCGGCGAATTGCCATCCGGAAAGCTGATACTGATCCGGCCCGGTATTGAACAGTTCCACCCACTCACTTGATGATTCGGGACCGTACATGATTTCGTTGACTACCACTCCCAGGCCCGCAGAGTTCGGGCTCACCGTCAGGTTCCGCTCATTATTGGAGGGATTGTCGTCCGGCTCGCTAAGCGTAGCTGTGAATCGGCGAGGCTCTTGGGCGAGTTCAAGCGTGTGTGAAGTGAAACTCACCGTGTCGCCCGGTGGAAGCGCGTCTATCTCATGAAACTCAAGAATGACGCTGGAGTCTGCGCCGGCGTCGAAGATCTCTGCAACAAGCATGGTCGAACTCGATGCGGAAAGACCGAAGTTCTTGACGCGCATTTCGAGCACGAAAGAAGTTCCGAACTCAGGCCGCTCGGGATTCGCGTGAAATGCGAGAAATCCCAGATCAAACTCTGAAGGCGCAACGCTGTTCACCGCGCCGGGAGTTCCGTGCAAAGTCGTACTGTTTGCCCAATTGGCCACTCCGTCTCCGCCACTGATAACGACTTTCTCATCGGAGTGCCCCGGGCTATTTCCGATAGTGTACTCGACTGACGAGACGACTTCTCCGCCGGCATCCAACAGGCTCACTCGTTCGCTGGTGCTGTTGGAGAGACCCCGGCTGCCAATCGTTGAATTGTCGATGGTTACTACAAGAGCCGTCTCAGGCACAAGGCCGTCGTAAGTGGTGCTGCTGTCGTCGAAATAGTCCGCATCGAGAATCAGCACGTACTGTCCCGGCAACGCCAAGAGATTTCCTTCCAGCGGGACAATCCGGTCTGTGTCAGCGCCGTCCGTAACTCTCCAGCCCTCGAGACTTGTCGGGAATTGACTGTTATTGAACAGCTCGATAAACTCATCCGCATTCTCGTTTCCGAGCGGATCAAACATGATTTCCGAGAGCGTCATCGCGGTAATATTAGTCAAACCGGCGAGCAATAGCGGGAGTATACTAAACGCCGATCGCATTCACAAAGTGCTCGCACTCGGGACTTCCGTTCGTCCACCATACGCTGATAACATCGATACGAACGGGCATTTCCAGGTGACGGTGCTTGATGTAGTAATCTGCGAGTTGCAGCAGCTTTGATCGCTTGCGCGCATTAACGCGCAGTTCCGGCGCCAGTGGACCACGTCGCTCGCTGCTCTTCACTTCCACGAAAACCAGTTCATCGGCCAGGCTGCAAACCAAGTCAATCTCGCCCAGCGGACATCGCCAATTGCGATCCAGAATCGCGTAACCATGAGAGCGCAGATAGTCGGCGGCATACTCCTCGCCCTTTGAACCCGTGCTCGGAGCAACTCGATCAACGTGAAACAGACGCTTCCAGAAGCTCACGCACACCTCGAAACGTCTTGCGGTGAATCGCGCACGGACCTAATTCGCGCAAGGCCTGCAAATGCGCAGCCGTCGGGTAGCCGAAATGCCGATCAAATCCGTAACCCGGATACCGGTCGTGAAAGTCACGCATCAGCCGATCGCGAGTGACTTTTGCAATAATCGAGGCCGCTGAGATGACGCGCACCCGTCCGTCGCCGCGAACAATTGCTTGAGTACTGACATTCAGCGGCGGCCTGTGCCGTCCGTCCACCAGCACAATATTCGGCCGAACCGGCAAGGCGGCCACGGCTCGTGCCATCGCAGTCAAAGAAGCTTTGAGGATGTTCACCGTATCAATCTCTTCGGTCGTGCTCGTACCCACGGCATAGCTCACCTGTTCTATCAGCTCATGATACAAACCCTCGCGCTGAAGCGGAGAAAGTTGCTTGGAATCGCGAACGCGAAGCATCACGGGTGAATCGACGTAAATCACCGCCGCGGCAACGACTGGACCGGCAAGCGGACCTCGCCCGGCTTCGTCCGTGCCGCAGATCACCGTATGGCCCTGCCGGATAAGTTCAGCTTCAAGCTCGGGAAGCGGAGCGAACAGCCCGTCCGAACTCTTTAACCGATCATCAGTGTAGCTCATAACAGTTTTAAACGCTCTGCCCAGATCTGGGCCTGATTCGGGATGGGTACCCACGTGTCGGATTCCGACCGAAACGTAATCGTGCCCGATCTACCGGTTACTGCGATTGAAATATTTTGCGAAGAAAGTCGATCGAGTACTTCCAGGGACGGATGGCCGTAGACATTTCGTTCACCCGCCGATATCAGCGCATACTCGGGAGCGCAATTTCTCAAGAACTCCGCGCACGAACCGCTCGTGGACCCATGGTGCGCGACTTTGAGCAGATCCACTTCGATCAAAGCTCCCGTTCCCAGCAAGTAGTGTTCGATAGTGCTGTCAATATCGGCGGTGAATAGAGCCGAGCTATTGTCTACGTCCAATCTGAACACAATCGAGCGCTGATTTTCCGAGTACTCTCCCGGTTCGAATGTGGCTATGGGTGCCAATACTGTGATCGTCGAATTGGGGCCTAACTCGATTCTGTGTCCCGCAACCAAGGTGTCCGGCACGAGCCCCGCATTCTGTTGCCCAAGTCGATATTCATAATAGACCCGGCTCTGCGCGCTGTCGCCGTTGACGACCACACGCTCGACCTCAATTAGAGAGAAGAGTTCGGCGGAACCGCCAATGTGGTCATTGTCAGGATGAGTCAGGATCAACAGGTCAATGTGCCCGGCTCCGCGACGCCTTGTCTCGCCGGCAATTGCAGAAGCAAACGTCCAGTCCGCTATTCGCGGTCCATCGTCCACCACGACAATCTTTCCGTCAACGTGAATCAACGCGGCATCGCCATTGTGAACATCGAAGAATACTATTTCCGCAGGGTCGGTGTTTGTTGAAGGCTGAAACCAAATTGCGAGGTTTGCCGCCGCAAACAATCCGATCAGGACGAAAGAAAACCTGCGACGTGAAAGTCCGATCATGATCGCTGCGGTGGAAAGCGAACCTGCTGCAATAACAACAACAAGTGGCGCCGAAATCGTTAGACCGGACAGCGGCAATTTGCTTGTCCAGACTGCAAGATTAGAAACCAGAGAGACGAGCGCAGCGATGGACGCGCCGAGCGGTGCTGCAAGGGCCGGGCTGAGGGCGTTTAAAGTCAGAAAGGCGAGCGCAGCGAGCAGAATGACCGCGAACATCGGTACAGCGATGACATTCGCAGCGGCCCCCAGAAGCGGAATTCTGCCGAAGAGTGCTGCGAGTG
>CAZGVT010000315.1:0-3572 GCA_964529255.1 uncultured Alphaproteobacteria bacterium
ATATATCTTGCCAACATTGCCACGATTCAGTGGAGTTCAATTGCGCTTACCGGGAACGTGAAGATTGAGCTAAATCGCAACTACCCCGTTGGCGGTTGGGAGGTATTGTTCGCAAGTATCACCAATGATGGCACCGAAGATTGGACAGTCTCCGGAGCGACGTCGACGGTGTGTCGAATTCGGGTTTCGAGTGTCAGTCAACCGACGATTCTCGATGTCTCCAACAACAATTTCGCGATCTCAAATCCGGTGATTACTGTCACGAGACCGAACGGCGGAGAAGTGTTGGACGGAACTCAGCCGGAGAATATCACGTGGACAAGTCTGGGAGTTGCCGGGACCGTGTCCATTGAGATCAATCGCGACTATCCGGCGGGAAGTTGGAACGTATTTACGACGACGGCGAATACCGGAACGTATTCTGCAATTCTTGGCGGGCCACCGACCACAACGGCGAGAGTGCGCGTCGCGTCTCTCGATATGCCCGTCGCAACGGATATCTCGGATGCGAATTGCACGATTACGACGCCGAATACTCCTCCGATTATTCTGCATGATCCGCAGGGCGACAGCGAGCCGGGAAATGTCGTGTTCACTGCCAGAATCACCGACGACTTCAGCGTTCCGACCGCCAGCTTGTTCTGGAGAGCGGTTGGTGGCGGTGCATTTGCGTCCATGGCCATGTCCTCGACAGGCAATCCCAACGAGTACGCTGCTACATTGAACTTGTTCGAGGACAGCTTCGAGTATTACTTAAGTGCATCGGACGCGTTGGCTGCCACGTCGACCACGGATACCGCTCAGTTCGATGTCGCGGATTGCGCGATGACATTACTCAGCTACGACGATGGCACCGCGGAGGGCTTCAATTGGGTTCCTTCTGACTTGTTTGAGTGGGCAATTAAGGTGCATCCGTCGGGATTCCCCTATCAGCTGTGTGAGGTGCTGGTGGCCATCGCAAGCTTCAATCCGGATTCAAGCCATTCACCGATTCGGGTGCGGGTGCTGAACGCGGATGGTCCGGGAGGCCTGCCGGGAACGGAGATCTGGAGTGAGGTGTCCGGTTCCATCGGCAACGAAATCGGTGGTCCCATTCCGGGGACGCTGTACTGGGCAAACGTGCTTGTCAAAGAGCCAAACGGGAATACTCTGTCACTCTCCGGAGATTTCTACGTTGCCGTGAGCAACCCCGATCCGGGGAAATTCGAGGCTTTCGGCCGGGATGACAATACGAATCTCGGGAACTCCTTTTTCTACGACGGTTGCGAGATGGCGTGGTTCAATGAAAACGAGATCTTGCCCAATGCCTTTGGCGGCCAAAGGATGATCCGCTTGATTGGCACGGCCATCTCGGCTCCGAACGCGCTGGTCATTCGCGCATCCGGCAACAACATTGTTCTGAATTGGTCGTCCTCAGGTGCTGCGTTCTATCGCATCTACAGCGCGACGAATCCCAGCGGTCCATTCACGACTCTGGAAGGTTCTACGGCGACCACTACATTTACGGATGTCGGCGCGGTTTCGGCGAGTGACAAGTTATTCTATGTGGTGGTCTCGTCTACAGAGCCGTAATTAGGTCACAAATCCTTAGCGACTCCAGGACGATGATGGCTTGGAGGCAAGGCCTCCCGACATTTCATCCCCCCGGAACTCCGGGGGGATGAGTGCTTTTGGCAGTTCGGCCCCGGATTCGAGAGCGGCCCAATTTAAGGACGAGGAAATGATCCGGCACCAGACCTATCAGGCTATGCGAGGCAGCGCACCGTGATTTTGGACGGCAGCTTGTATGTTCTATAGAGAAAAGTGCTTGCATATTAATATAGCATGCCCCATATTTGCTGTGTTAAACAGAACACCAGCGGTCGGGTTTGGGTCGACCGCAGTTACGGACTCCTGCCAACGACTAAATGCCCTATAATCATGGAATTAGAGGGCTGATGGCGAAATGGGGGGAGCGGAGAATAACCCGTAGGAAGAGCTATGAAAAGCATGAAATCACTTTTGTTCGGCCTCCTCGCCCTTCTGGTGGCATCAGCGGCATTTGCCCAGCCGGGAGTGGTCGCATTCTATTACATTTGCGACGGGGCGATCCCGCCGCTGCCTCAGGTTGGGCCCTGTACCGCAGCGGCGCCGTTTATTGACGGCACATTGATCTGCATTTACTGGGACAATGACAACAATGGCCCGGATAATGACGATCCGATCTTAGAGGAAGGCGAGCTGGAAGGCGAGGTATTGCCGTCCCCCTGCCTTCCTTTCAATAGTGCAGCTTTGGGTTGTACGTCTGACGGGTATTTCGCATCTGAAGCGAATTCCGTGTTTACGATTCTACCGGCGAATCCGACCTACTTCCTGAAGATCAATGCCAATGGAATGTGTTTGACCTCGACGGTCTTTACGGTAAGCAGCGGTCCGCAGGATATCATGCTGGATGCCGCTGATTGGACTTGCGTACAGCAGCCGTGCCCGACTACGGGTAGTGCGCCGAACCCGCCGCGCAACGTTGTCGCGAGCGATGATGATGAGTGTGCGAATGTACTCGTGGAGTGGGATGCGCCGGACGGTGGTGCGGCCTGGCTTGGCTACAATATCTACGCTGACGGCGAATTTGCCACTCAGGTAGGTCCGGCAGTGACCGAGCAGTTGGTTCAGCGCTGGACGATGGATGCGCGAGCGACTTATACGGTGAAGGCATATAACGGAGTTGGCGAGTCGGTTGCGTCGAACAGCGATCAGGGTGGAACAATTCTCATGCGATTCAATCAGGCGGTCAGGGATACGCTTGTTGGTTCTGGCTGGGGTGGGGAGACGGCCCGGATCGGATTCGTGACTGCAGTTCCGCCGACTGAGTGCCCTGCATTCTGCAGACTATCGTTGCTTTATAAGCAGGGTCCTCCTTACACGGGCCCGTGGTTGAATCATGGACTCGTCTTCATGGATTCGCTGACGAACTTGGCGATCTTCACGATCCCGGCTGCAAATTATGACTATTGTGTTCTGGTCTTGAACGATACGAGCACGACGAATTCGTCGATCTATTCCAGCGACACGACCAGCGTCTTCAGCTTGGGTGTGTCGGCAGATGATCACACGATCACGCCGCATGATTTCTCGCTTTCGCAGAACTACCCGAATCCGTTCAACCCCACGACGCAGATCGACTTCACAGTGCCGTTTACCTCGGACGTGACGATTCAGGTTTTTAACGTGATGGGGCAAGTTGTGCGGACGCTGGCCGATTCGCGGTATAGCGGCGGGTTGCATACGATCACGTGGGACGGTCTCTCGGATGCCGGTTCGACGGTTGGTGCAGGATTGTACTTCTACCGGATGACCGCTGGCGACTTCGTGCAGACGCAGAAGATGCTGCTGATGAAGTAGTGCTTTCGCTGCCGGGAACTTTGAGAATGATGACAAACCCTGTCGTTACCGGCGGGGTTTGTTTTTCTATCGAGAGCTTGGCAAGACCGGTCGGCTGCAAGCAGCCAACACGGCTCGGGGCCTGTCGTGAGAGACGGTATAGTGATTCCCGAAAGTAAGTTGTCATGTTTCGCCGAGCCGGGTTAGCGCGG
>CAZGVT010000316.1:0-3568 GCA_964529255.1 uncultured Alphaproteobacteria bacterium
CCAGCCCGTAGACGAGATACCCGGAGTTGGTGAAGGTCGAGCCTCCCGCCGCCACGTTGGGCAGGAACTTGGCGCTGATTTGCCCGCCGGCGCCGACGACGATGTACCTGGCGATCTGCCCGCTCGGATCGGCAAAGCTCGGCAGCCAGTTGTAGTTTGCCGGAGGCGGATCAAGATCGAGTCCGTCACCCATGCTGAAGCAAATCTGGGGACGCCATCCGCTTGCCTGATGAAAGCGCATTCCGCCCCAATCGTCAATCACCGCCGGTGTTCCGTGATAGAAGACCGTGATTTCACAGGTGTCCCCAACTTGGAGCTGCGGACTCACGAAGATCTGCAAGCTGTCCACACCTGACCGACTTATTGAATCCACTGCGTGCGAAGAGGAGATTATCGAATCAACTTGCAGTTCCTCTATCAGTCGAAGATCAATCTTAGCCAGAGAAAGCTCGTCGGCAACAAGGCGAAACGTCGCCGAACCCGCAAGTCCGGGAATGTCCAGATTGAACTGAAGCGAGCAGGAGATCGAGAGAACGTCGAAACGATGCAGGGAATCATCAAGGGCAACGGCGGGCGTCCGGCGGCAAAATTCCCGTCGGGGAGAGGATGGCGAATCGCCGCTATTCAGTCGATCACGACCTTGTGACCAACTGACCAACGGAATCAAAGCAAGAAGAAATAAATATTTACGTCGCAACTTTGTTTCGGCAGATTCCGACAAGGCAAGTTACGACATAGCGTCTGCAAAATCAAGTTACTCTGTTTACCGACCGGGCCGCAAGCTTCGGCCCGAGTAGGTGAAATCAATCCGCGAAGGCTCAGCAGATGCTCGACGAGATTCCGGCATTGCGCCTCGCAGTGCGCGCACTTGATAGAAGCGCTGAGCAAACTGGAGAGCATTCTCGTCCACATAGGTAGTCTCGCTCGTGCGCGCGATTTCTTTGAATGCGGAATCCTCTGTACTCGCCGAAGCAAGGACAAGGTAAGACGATGCATCGGGAACTAGTTCCCAGCACAGGGTAATCGGAATGCCGGGCTTCAGGACAAGATTTTCAATCGGAGTGTCCGAAGCTCCTTCACCAATCTCAATGTCGCTGACCTGCCAGTAGCGATTCCCGTAGTAAGTGAACTTCAAAACAACGTCGCTTCGGTGCGAAAGCTCCAAAAGACTGCTCTCAACAACCGTTTCGCTTTCGAGCACGGGAAGCGATGCCGGGCCACGACGCCAAAGAACATGCGGGTATGTCTCGCCACCATCCGTACTGGCATAGACTCGCGCAACTGCCGCCTCGCCAAACTGATCTGTTCTGAGCCTGCTCTCAAAGCTGAGCATCGGATTGCTCAGTTCTGAACAATCAATCACCTTAGTCACATAACTGCTCGCGCGCACTTCCCCTGCGAGCATCACCACCGCCGACTTGCCCGAGCCCATCGCGATCAGCGACGTGTTTTCTGATGAGCCGTTGTTCCGAAGCGCGAGAGTTCCAGAAACCTCTTCGATACGAATCCGATCGTACCTTTGCTCCACAACCAGACTGAACTCATCCGTCGTAGTTGTATTCACCGGACTGGCAATGTCCGTCGCAAGGAAACGATAGACTACCTGCGTACCGAATGGCTGAGCGGGAATTTCGCAGAGATATTCTCCGCTTTCGCTCCGCATGGAGAGGTCACTCCAACCACTGCCACTTCCGCTCCGCCATTGACAAATCACATCAGTAATCCCGCTCGCGTCCTGCACGTCCGCGCGTATCGGAATCGTGCGATGATCGCTCGGCCACGTTGATAACGGCACATGCGCAACGGCAGGCCCCTGCAAATCATGTCGGACAGAGACGCCGAGCCACTGAAGAATCGCTCCAAAGAGCGCGACACGTGTGGAGGGATTTTGTGTGTCGGCCAGCGAGCCCAATTCAACCGAAGTTCCGACCGTCCGATAGGTCGCTCCCGAGTTGGCAACGCACACGGCGTAGTTCGCATTCGCACGAGCATTGAGCAGGAGAGTGAAAGCCGAGCCAGTCGGCGCGATGCGATCGACAAAACTGTTTTCACCCAAGTACTCAAAACTCGCATTCTCCGTCGCGGTTCCCTGCACACCTGCGATAGGGCCGGCGTCTCCCGTTCCATCGCTCAACCCGTCTATGCCGAAGAATGGGTGCAGCGGAGTCTGCAGATCGAATGACCATACGTCTGCGCCCTCCCAGTAGCACGCGCCTCCGTCCTCAAGATAGGCCGCGAGAGTCTGTGCCGCGAGAGAAGGTATCGCTCTGCTGTTCGGATGCACACCGCAGAAGACCCAAACGGACTGATAACGCGAAAGATCGCCCGGGAGTGTCTCGCCCTGCTCGTATTCAATTCCCAATGTCTGAAGCGCGCCTTCCACTCCGGCTACCTGTTGAGGCATTTCATCAAGCACATATAAAAAGACCGGCACTCGCCCCACGCGAATCCGCGCCCAGTTGTCGATCACCGACTGATTCTCTCCCTGAAAACTCCAGCTGAATTCGAAGGCATAGCCGCGCGGTGTGTTCTCATCACAGGTGAAATCGTAAACGACCGTTGCGTCTGCTCCGGACGGCAGCGCGCTTTGCTCAAACCTTGTGTTCTGAATGTGCAGATACTCATGCGAGGGATTGCAGTCGGCGATCAGATTTCGCAAGTTGTCTCCGCCACTATTACGTATCGGAATTTGAAGCCTAAGCATCTCTCCCGCTTCAGCCGTTCCGTCACCGTCGCCGGACAACTCTACAAGCTCCGGTGGTTGCGCCTCAATCCGCGGTGCGCGCAGAGGAATCTCCTGCGTGCCTGCATAAATCATCCCGTTGTCCGTGTGAATCCATGCATGAAGTTCGGCGCGCGTTCCCTCCTCGGCATTCTGCAGAATGACAACATCCGGTTCAATGTCGAGCCACTCCTCCGATTGCGGCAGCATCGCAGGCAGCATACACGGCACATCCGACACAAAGAGAGCCGGTGATGCCGAAGTAAGCGTGAGAATGGCAGCAGGCTGAATGCCCTGTCCCGAGTTTCGCACAAGCGCTCGCACATGCCCCTGCTCACCACGGTCGGGAATGCCGTCGCCGTCGCCCACTGTCTCGACAAATTCTGATTCAATCCATTGCGTGAGAGGGCCATTCATCGGAGCTATCGTCAGCGATCCTTGGTAGGGTCGTATGTTGGCTCCGAGACACGTGACCGTGTAGTTTGCCGCGTCGCTCTCCGGTAGCGGAACAATCGACTGACCGGCAGAATTTGATGTTACGATTACAGGCGGAGATTCATCCCGACTCAAGACAACGTCCACTCCTGAAACAGGATTGCCGTTGTTGTGGATGGTCACAACGATGGCGCTCGATCCCACAGGCAGCAGAGCAGAATACTCCACCGTGACGTTTCGTGGAAGTGTCCGAAAAACGCGCAAGGAAGGATCGCCGAATAGCACAAATTGCTCAATGGTCTCTTCCGTCAATCCTCCGGGCGCTTGAGGAAAGGACTCTGCGCAGCGAAGCTTTCCGTAATCGAGAGCCGGCCCCAGAGTTTCGAACCCCTCCGAGAAGAAAGCCTCCAT
>CAZGVT010000317.1:0-3531 GCA_964529255.1 uncultured Alphaproteobacteria bacterium
GATCATCCCGCGATCCTTCTCCGTGCGCGCATTGAACTGCTTGCAGAACTCCATAATGTTGACCTGCTTCTGGCCGAGAGCGGGGCCGACCGGCGGGGCCGGCGTGGCCGAGCCCGCGGGAAGCTGCAGTCTGATAAATCCGGTTATCTTCTTGGCCATCGCCTATATCTTTCTGTAGTTCAAAGTGCTATTGTCAGTCGAGTGAGGTCCGGTTGGACGCCTCACGCGTTCGCCAGTTCCGTAGACACCTGCAGGAAGTCCAGTTCAATCGGTGTCGAGCGACCAAAAATCGACACCATCACTTTGACTTTCCGCTTCTCGAGATTGATGTCGCGCACGACTCCGGTGAAGTCCTTGAACGGTCCATCAATGACTTTGATCGAGTCGCCGATCTTGAACTGCACTTCAACGACCTGAGCACCGGAGGCTCTGTCGACCAGGCCGCGAATACGATCCACTTCATGACGTCGCAGCGCTTCGGGCTTGTTCTTCGGCCCGACGAAGTTGAGGACCTGCGGCGTATTTTGCAGGAGATGCTCGGTGTTCTTATTCAGCAGCATCTCCACATACATGTAACCCGGATAGATGACACGCGACTTGATCTTCTTTTTTCCGTCACGCATCTCTACCACGTCCTCTTTGGGGATCAGTACTTGGGTGATCTGATCTTCCAATTGGAGCCGCTTGACTTCCTCTTCGATAAATGACTTGATTTTCTCTTCCTGGCCCGTGAAAACGTGAATCACATACCAGTGGAGCGAAGTTGCGGGATCGGCAGCGGATGAAACCATAGTGAGGATTTTGACCATCGGCCCGGCGCCAAAGCCGAGTGGATCTATAGATTACAGGCGAAATAGAGTTCCGAAGAGCCGCCGTTTCCCGTGACTCCTCGCAGGAAACTGATTCCGCCTCGCCAACAGGCGCGCGCAAACCCGGTAGAAGTGCGTGGTTCTGATAGCAGGCAATGATAGAACGCGTCAAACGCGACTGCGCCTCCGCGCTCCGGCCGGAATCTCGCAGACTCGAGGATCGAGCACAGTCGTGCCGGCTCGAAGTGATAAAGATGACGCGGCGTATCCCACGCGACCCAGCGATTACCATAGACCCGCGCATCGAACGACTCCGGATTGGGAACCGCGATCGCCAGTTTGCCGTGCTCACTCAGCAGACTCTTGAGTCGTCTCAGCGTTTCACGCAAGTCGCTCACGTGTTCGAGTACATGCCAGAGAATAATCAGATCGAAGCTCCCCGCCGACTCGGGCACAGCCGTTATGTCACCCGTCCACACCGTCAATCCGAGTTTCTCCCGCGCGAACGCTGCGGCCCGATCATCGGGTTCCACTCCGCTGCATTGATAACCGCGTACTTGAAGTTCGGCGATCATCTCGCCGGTCGCACACCCGACATCCAGTATTCTCGCGCCGGTGGGCAATCCCCGGCTGATCCGCCTGGCTTTCCCGGCTACCGTGAATTTTCTAACCGCGCGGTATGCGCGCTGAGTCAACGTGGGTTTGTCGACATCCGAGACAAACGGATCGTATCCCGTGACTTCGTAGAATGCGCCGAGATCGTGCTCCGATGGTCGCGGATTCAAATACAACAAAGAGCAGTGTTGACACCGCACGATGTCATAGGTCGCCCCGGGAACGACATCAAACCTATCCGTTACCCGTAGCTCCATATTGAACATCGCACAATCGCACGCTGGACATGCGATGGTGACCAATCTCACGTCAGCGCCAAACCGGGTGAATCAGAGAAGGCTCTCCAAACCGAGCGAGAGCAGGCGGTCGACCAGAAAGACTGCGACTCCAAGCACGAGCGAGAGAATGAGCACGATCCGCGCCGACTCCATCATCTCGGAGCGCGTGGGCCATGTGACCTTTGCCATTTCCTGGCGAACGTCTTGCAGGTAGGCGATTAGTTTCTTGAACATGCTAACAGTCTCTCGGTTACCGCTCTTGGCACGGCAGGAGGGATTCGAACCCCCAACAACTGGTTTTGGAGACCAGGACTCTACCGTTGAGCTACTGCCGTATAGATAACGCAAAGCTCAGGCACGCGGCCTGAACCTTGCGTATCGAATCAAACTGACATTTGTCCGGCCCAACCCCCATCACACTTCGCTCTGTGCGAAAGAATTCACGGGATTGTGGATATCGGATTTTGGAATTTTATTCGATGATCGATGTCACCGCACCCGCGCCGACGGTACGGCCGCCTTCGCGAATAGCGAAACGCAGCCCCTCGTCCATGGCGATGTCGGTAATCAACTCGACCAGCATTTCCGTGTTATCGCCGGGCATGACCATTTCCTTGCCTTCGGCGAGGTGGATCGAGCCGGTCACGTCGGTCGTGCGGAAGAAGAACTGCGGGCGATAGTTGTTGAAGAACGGAGTATGGCGGCCACCTTCCTCCTTCGACAGCACGTACACCTGAGCCTTGAACTTGTGATGCGGCTTCAGCGTACCGGGCTTCACGACGACCATGCCGCGCGCCAACTCCTCCTTTTCAACGCCGCGCAGCAAGAGGCCGACGTTGTCACCGGCTTCACCCTGATCGAGCAATTTGCGGAACATCTCAACTCCGGTCACGACGCTCTTTCGATTTGCGCCCATACCGATAATTTCAACTTCTTCGCTGACCTTGATGACGCCGCGCTCAATACGGCCGGTGCCGACCGTTCCACGGCCGGAAATTGAGAACACGTCCTCAACAGGCATGAGGAACGGTTTGTCACGTTCGCGTACGGGTTCGGGAATATAGCTATCCACCGCACTCATCAGATCGATGATGCACTTAATGTGCGTCGGATCCTCCGGATTGGAGAGAGCGTTCAGGGCGGAGCCGCGGATAACGGGAATATCGTCTCCGGGGAAATTGTACTTGTTCAACAAGTCGCGCACCTCGACCTCGACGAGATCGAGCAGCTCGGGATCATCCACCTGATCGCACTTGTTCATGAACACAACCAGCGAGGGCACGTTCACCTGACGGGCAAGCAGCACGTGCTCGCGAGTCTGCGGCATGGGGCCATCGGCTGCAGAAACGACGAGGATCGCACCGTCCATCTGCGCGGCGCCGGTGACCATGTTCTTGATATAGTCGGCATGGCCGGGGCAGTCCACGTGGGCATAGTGGCGCTTCTCGGTTTCGTATTCCGTATGGTGAGCATTGATCGTAACCCCGCGCTCCTTTTCCTCGGGCGCGTTGTCGATGTCGTCATACGCCTGAGCCTTCGCCAGGCCACGTCGAGACAGCACCTGAGTGATCGCGGCGGTCAACGTGGTTTTGCCGTGGTCCACGTGACCAATAGTCCCAACGTTCACATGGGGTTTCGTTCGTTCGAATTTGGCCTTCGACATCCTACCGAATTCTCCTCAACAAGGTTTTTATTGCTTTAGAATTAGAGTTCCGAACAACAGTTGGCCGGTTACGTATCTGGGTTGGTTGACTCCGGCCGGCCACGCATCGTGGAGCTCGTGAGCGGGATTGAACCGCTGACCTCGTCCTTACCAAGGACGCGCTCTA
>CAZGVT010000318.1:0-3303 GCA_964529255.1 uncultured Alphaproteobacteria bacterium
GAAGGAGTAATTGTTGAAGGCGTCACCGACGGCTCGCCCGCCGATGAAATCGGTCTGCGCACCAATGATGTGATTACTCAGATAAACGGCGCCACAGTCACGGGACCCGAAGAGCTGCGCCACTTGCTGTCAAAGCAAAAGCCGAAAGACACCGTGGATTTGACCTACTACCGTGGTGGAAAGCCTCGGACGGTAGCCGTGACCCTCTCGGGCCGGGAGGAAGATCGTCAGGGCTGGGCCGCTCCACGTGCTGAGCATTTCGAGGGGCCATGGGCGTTTCACTTCTTTGATTCAGAGCGCGACAAAGACAGAGGCTATGCCGGGCTCTATTTGCAGGAGCTTAGCGATGGCCTGAAGGGACACTTTAAGGTGGAAGAAGGAGTACTGATCTCGGACGTGGTCGACGATTCCCCCGCCGCCAAAGCAGGGCTGAAGGCGGGTGACGTGATCGTCTCTGTAGGCGGGGATGCTGTGGAGGACGAGGGAGACGTTCGTCGGGAGATCCGCCGCCACAAGCCCGGCGAAACGCTTGAGTTCAAGGTGAAGCGCGACGGCGTTGAGCAGACAATCACGGTGACCTTGGGCGACGCAGAGGACAGCCCGGACTGGGGTGACATCCGGTGGGGCGAGGTTGACGGCCGCTCGTACGCGTTTGCTCCGCAAGCCGAGAATTTGGATCAACTTCGCGCAAAGCTGCGGGACCTCAAGGTCGATATTCACGGCGGGACAATGCGGCTTGAAGGATTGCAGGACCTCGATTCAAAGCTCAAGGACTTCGAGCTTCGGCTCGATGATCTGCCACCTTTGCAATTGGAGTTGGATGAACCCGGCACACCGGCTCCGCTGGACTTTGAAATGCGCAAAGCGCGCCCGATTTGGGACCGTACGGTCTGGATGGAGACTTGGGAAAAAATCAAGCTGAGTTTTGAGCAACAGGTGGATGCATGGGAGACAGGGATGGCTCGGCTCAAGCATGAACTACAGGATCTTCGCGAGGAGATCAAGCAGCGCTTTGCCTGATTTCTTCCTCGTTGGGTTGATTTCAGACTTACGTTAGGCTATATTGAGAGGCCGGTCAGCAATTGACCGGCCTCATGTCATACGCGAACGAACCTCCGGGATACCCGCTCGAGTTCATCCACTATGGTGATTGAATCGCCCTGCCCCCGCTGCGGCACGATAGTTAATACCTACCGCAATCCCTTCCCGACCGCCGACCTGATTGTGATTCGCCAGTCCAAGGTCTTGCTCATCGAGCGCAAAAACCCTCCGCCCGGCTGGGCGCTACCCGGTGGTTTCATAGACTACGGCGAATCGGCAGAAGAGGCCGCGGCTCGGGAACTCAAGGAGGAGACGGGACTGAACTGTGAGTCGTTGAGCCTCTTCGGAGTCTATTCTCGACCGGGCCGCGATCCGCGCTTTCACACTCTGACGGTCGTCTATCGGTGCGAAGCGACAGGCGAACTATCTCCGGGCGATGATGCCGCGCGCGCGGAGTGGTTTGACCGACTCGATTTGCCTGAACTGATGGCATTTGATCACCGCGAGATTATCGAGGCATGTTTCGAGACCCGAACCTGACCGGTATTGAAATGATCATTCCGCGCTTCCTGGAGTGGAGATAAACACCCTGTGACGAGCGTCTCATGCGGTTGAAAACCGTACAGACCATTTATCTGAAAGAGCTTCGCGACGTGCTGCGCGACCGCCGCACGATCGTCGTGATGCTCGTCTTACCTGTCCTTCTCTATCCGCTGTTGATTATCGGTTTTTCGATGCTGACGGCGGTGCAAATCTCTCGAATTGAATCCAAAGATTCGCGGATTGTGGTGCTGGGAGATTTGAGTGGATACGGCTCACAATTGCTCGACACCCTGCAGGGAGTGGCGCAAGAAGATTCGGCTGGTTGGGAACAGCGCATTCGTGCCGGAGAGCTTGATGCGACCGTCCGATTTGCGCCGGGCTTCACAGACTCCATCGATACCGGCAACAGTGGCATTGCGGAGATCTTTTACAATAGCAGCCGCGAAGTTTCGCATGAGGCGGCGAACAGGCTCAGTTCGGCACTGGACAACCTCAATGACCGTGTCGTCGTGCAGCGCCTCGAGTCTCTTTCCGCCGACACATCGCTGCTCTCACCAATACGAATTTCCAAAGCGAATCTCGCGTCGGAAGAGCAAAAGCAGGGCGCATATCTTGGCAAGATGCTCGGCTACTTGCTCATCATCATGAGTCTGATGGGCGCATTCTATCCTGCGATCGACTTGACGGCCGGAGAGAAGGAACGCGGCACGCTCGAAACGCTTCTGGTCTCACCGGCGGGGAGAACTGAGATTGTTTACGGCAAATTCCTCGCAGTGGGGACCATTGCGCTGATCACCGCATGTCTTAACGTGCTCAGCTTGGGCATGTCATTGATATATGTCACCGGATTATTCGCCAAGTCTGTAGGAGGAGGGCTTGGCCAATTCGCGGTTGAACCTGCCAGTTTGGTGCTCGCGTTGCTGCTGATCATCCCCTTGATTGTGCTGTTCGGAGCGATTTGCCTTGCGGTGGCCGTCAGCGCGCGCAGCTACAAGGAAGGGCAGAGCCTGTTGACTCCGTTGTACTCTCTTGTGATTCTGCCGGCGATGTTCTCTCTTGTTCCGGGTATTGAAATGTCTCCAAAGCTCGCGCTGGTGCCGATTGTCAATGTTTCCTTGCTGATCAAAGAGTACATGACCGGCAACTATTTGTGGCTGGAAACCCTGATCGCATTTGGAAGCACCTCGATACTCGCCCTGCTCGCGCTCTCCTGGTGTGTGAACCAATTCAATCAGGAGTCGGTGTTGTTCCGCCATTCGGAGGCCATGCGCTGGTCGCCGTTCAGGATGAAGCGGAAGCCCGGGATGCACGGCCGCCTGATCCCGGAGCCCGGCGCAGCTATACTGCTTTTGGCTGTTGAGCTGATCGTACTCTTTGGAGCATCGCTGAAACTCTCCGACTTGAATCCGATCCGCGTGATACTCACCAGTCAGGGGCTGATTCTGTTGCCCGTGATCCTGCTGTTCTATCGAGGCGGGTATGATGTTCGGCGTACGCTTCAACTTTACGCACCGAAGAGCCATGCCTGGCCGGCAACGCTCTTGGCAATTCTCGGAGGCTGGGTTTTATCGATTGAACTCGCTACTGCACAAAATTTCTGGATGCCATTTCCGGAGGAGTTCATCGAGCAGTTTCTCAAGCTGTTTGAGTCTCTGAATTCATTGCCGCTGGTGGCCTCGCTGCTCCTCATCGCCGTGCTGCCGGGTGTTCTCGAAGAAG
>CAZGVT010000318.1:3313-3529 GCA_964529255.1 uncultured Alphaproteobacteria bacterium
ATTTGGCCCGGCCGGAGCTATTGTGATGACGGGTGTCGCGTTCGGATTGCTGCATCTGGATCCTTACCGGCTGTTACCAACGACGTTTCTGGGGATCCTGCTGGGATACATCGCCTGGTCCACCGGTTCGATCTTTCCCTCTATGTTCGCCCATGCGACAAACAACGCGCTTTCGTTTCTCGTTCAGAAATTCGGCGACCGATTGCCGGAGTTTGC
>CAZGVT010000319.1:0-2354 GCA_964529255.1 uncultured Alphaproteobacteria bacterium
AGCCAAAGCCGAAAGCGCGCAATCCCAAGACCAACGAGATCATCTATGTTGCGGCTCGACGGAAAACGCATTTCAAACCGGGCAAGTTGCTGAAGGAGTCGCTCAAGAAACCCTTGGAACAAGTTTAGGTCGGCCGATGGGCCGACTATTGGGACTCGACTGGGGCACCAAACGAATTGGTGTGGCCGTTTCCGATGATCGCCGCCGACTGGCCGTGGGCTATGCCATCTGGCCCGCGCAGGAAGCGGAACTGCATCAGAAGTTGCGTCGGGCCGTCGCTGAAGAGGACATTGATGAAATCATCGTGGGCTATCCTCTGACATTGCGTGGCGAAGTCGGGTCCAAGGCGCGCGAAGTTGACCGATTTATTACCAAGCTCAATGCCTGGGGGTATACCGTCCAGCGCTGGGACGAAAGGTATACCACCGCCGAGGCCAGCCGCAGCTTAACCGAAATTGGTTTCGGCCAGCGCCGACAGCGCGGCCGGGTTGATATGTCCGCCGCCGTTCTCCTGCTACAGTCCTATCTTGACGCGGCCTCGGCTCGCGATTCCATTCAGCAATGACAGACAAAGTTCGCATCGGTATCATCGGGGCCGGAGGTGTCTCCCAACTCATCCATATTCCGCTGCTCAAGAAGCACGCGGATGCTGAGCTTGTGGCGATTGCCGATATTGAGCTGTCCCGTGCAGCAGTCGTGGCGGACAAATTCAAGATCCCGCATTTTTATCGCGATGCGGAACGTATGCTTGCCCGTGAAGACATCGATGCGATACACGTCAACACGCCGACGAATTCACATCTCGCGCTGACACTTGCGGCGCTCTCTGCAGGCAAACACGTGTTGGTTGAGAAACCGATCGCGCGCAAAGCTGCTGAGGCGCACCGGATGGTGCAGGCGGCGAAAGACGCTGACAAGTCCCTGATGGCGGCGATGAATCTGCGATTTCGGCCCGATTCGCTGCTGCTTCACAAAATGGTTGAGGCCGGTGAACTCGGTCGCGTGATCACCGTGAGGGCCGGCTGGCACAAGAAGAAAGACCGTTGGTCGCGCAGTCCGTGGCTCTCGAATACACGCATCTCCGGCGGCGGCGTCTTGATGGATCTTGGGATTCAGATGTTGGATGTCTGCCTCTGGATGATCGGGAGCCCGAAGGTCAAGCGCGTGGCGGCACAGGCGACGCGGGATCGTCTCGGATTTCGTGTGGAGGATACGCTCGTCGGCTTCTATACATTGGAAGGCGATACGACGCTCTATCTGAATACCACCTGGGCATTCATGTCCGATGAGAGCGAGGCCTACACCGTGCTGAGTGGCAGCAAAGGCACGGCAAGCCTGAATCCTTTGAAGATCACAAAGGAAGTTCAGAACAATCTGGTCAATGTCTCTCCGGCGGGCAAGACGACCAAGCTCGCCGATCTGTATCGCAAGTCCTTCGAGTACGAAATCGACCATTTCGTTCAGAGCATTCGTCAGGGGGTGCACCCCAACTCATCGGGCGCGGAAGCTGCGGAGCTGATGGAAGTCATCGAAGCCACCTATCGCGCCGCAAGCGAAGGCCGCGAAATCGCCGTCGGTGAAACGTGAGTGCGCGCCTCGCGCTCCTTGGCTCCGCGCTGCTCGGCGTATTTTGTTTCCCCCCGTTTTCTTTCTGGCCGCTTGCATATTTCGCGCTCGTTCCATTCCTGTTGGGGGCAAGCAGACTTGAGCCCCGGTCGGCGCTCAAGTGGGGATATGCTGCTGGTTTTCTATTCTATTTCGCTCTCGTCTACTGGATCGGTTTGAACAGCGGCGCGCCGCGGTTTCTTGCGTGGGCGTCGTGCGTCGCGGTTGTTGCGATTCTTGCCACGATCTGGAGCATCGTAGCCTGGGCCGTTTCTCGTGTTACTCGCGCGCATGGCGCTCTCTGGTCGTCGGTGGTGTTCGTCTCGCTGTATCTGTTCTTTGAAGTCTTCTGGGGCAGCGGCGAACTTGGCTTCCCCTGGCCGATCTGGGCGTTAACGCAATCGACTTTCTTGCCGGCGATTCAGATTGCTGATATCGGCGACGTCTACATCATTTCCGGTTGGGTCTTTTGCCTCAACGCGCTCCTCTTCTTGGTTTTCAAAGGAGTTCGCGTTCGCTGGACGGCATCGCTCGCAATACTGTTCGTCTGCGTCGTTCCCGGATATGGCGCTTTGAGATTGCTTGACTTTCAGCGTGGGCCTTTGCTATCGGTCGCTGCAATTCAAGCGAACACACCGGTAGATGACAAGTGGGAGATGGGTCCCGACGAGATTCTGGAAGACTATATCTCTTTGACTCGCGAACTTGCCGCGTCCGACGTAGCACTTGTAGTCTGGCCCGAGACCGCC
>CAZGVT010000319.1:2364-3496 GCA_964529255.1 uncultured Alphaproteobacteria bacterium
ATGCCATTGCGTTACCGTGAGTCCGCTCGCAAACGCATTCAGCAGCTTGCCGATTCCACGGATTTGTGCATCATTACCGGTGCGACGGACTACGAAGCCGCCCCCGGCAATGATCTGGCACCCTACAATTCAGGCTTCGTCATCCGGCCCGGGGAACAGGAACTTTGGAGCGCTGCGAAAGTTCACCTCGTACCGTTCGGGGAACGCATCCCGGGTCAAAAGTACTTGCCGTTTCTCGGGAGTATCCGGCTGGGCCAGGCCGAATTCGCTGCAGGCAGTTCGCCTAAGGTATTTCCCGGGTATCGTGACATCCCTCCGCTCGGTTGCCTGATTTGCTTTGAGGTAGTTTTTCCCGAAGTCGCGGGTGACTTGGTTCGGGGTGGCGCGAGGCTCATTGCGAATTTGACGGAAGATGGTTGGTATGGCCGTTCGTCGGAACAGACTCAGCACCTTGAACTGACCCGAATTCGTGCGGTCGCAATCAGGCGGAGTATTATTCGCGCGGCAAATCTCGGTATTCCTGCTCTGATCACTCCAACCGGAGAGTATGCAGGCGCGCTCGAATTGGATCGGCGCGGGGCCTTGATTTCGATGCTGCCCTTGCAATCTGACGTCACGTTCGCCGCGAGATGCTGCCGCATCTGGCTTCCACTCTATTCGGGCATTCTTGCCTGCGTGCTCCTTTCGCTCTGGATTCGCTTGCGAATCGGCGTAAAATAATCGAGGATTTGTGTGGCACGCCTTGGTTTCGTGCTGCTGCTTTTGATCTTTGCCGACAGATCGGGGGCAACCGAGTGGATTTGGCTCGTGCCTAACGGCTGTTACAGCCGGGATCTGTCGATGGGTGCGAGCACAATAGCGCTCAATTATCCTGCGCAGAGCGCAAGCATCAACCCGGCGGGGCTGGAGTTGGCTCCAGCGGGTACATCGCGGATCCCGCGCATCACGTGGAACATTGGCGGCGGTTGGAAACTTAGTCAATACTTCGACGGTGAAGCGGCGGACAAGCCGATCGCTGAAGAAATAGGCGAATCCGCCCGGTTGCTCGTCCGCTCGGTCGGGGTTAGGTCGGGGCCGTTTTCGGTCGCGCTGATGCTGAATGAACCGGCCATGCTCAGCAGCGACACGCTGC
>CAZGVT010000320.1:0-3489 GCA_964529255.1 uncultured Alphaproteobacteria bacterium
TTTTCGCGCGTGAAGGATCACCGAAGTCCGGCGGTTGCATTTGCATCCAAGAGGCGTAAGGGTGATTGTGTCCCGAAGAACTTTCTGTGACCCTTCCGCTTCGCGTCAGGGTGACAAGTGTTGTAGTTTATCGGCTCGGATTTAATGAATCGCCATCCGGATAGAGAAGCAAACGGCTTTTGTCATCCTGAACGTGCGTCTTCGGTTTTCGCGCGTGAAGGATCACCGAAGTCCGGCGGTTGCATTTGCATCCAAGAGGCATAGCTGACGAAGGCTCGAGCCGTGTTGGCTGCTTGCAGCCGACCGCCGGGCCCCGATCACGTTCGAGAACTCGTGAGTGCTCGCGTGGCGATTTGAGAGTCACCGCGCGGCTCCAAGGCAAGCCCCCCAACAATCAATGGGGTTTGTCAATAGTCTGGACGGCAGCCCTCGCGGTTGCCGTTTTCAGCTCCATCACCTCCCAAAAAGGGTCACGTGCGCAGAATTCATCGTGACAATATTTTAACGACCCATACCCGCGCTTGCATCGGGCCGCTCTTCACGTTATATTGCGGTATTACGTTTCATTCTCAAGCTATGTCCATAAGGAGCAGCTATCCATGAGGCCGTTGATTTTCCTGATTTCATTTGCGGCGCTTTCGCTTTCCGCATTCGCGACGATTCGCACCGTCTCCGTCAATCCCGGTTCTGGCCAGTACACCGACATACAAGCCGCACAGAATGCGTCTTCCTCCGGTGACACTATTGTTGTGGGTCCGGGCACCTATTCCATCGTGACCACGAATCGCAGAGTTCACATTATTGGCGCAGGCTGGGATCAAACGATTATCTCCGCCGGTGGCGCGATCGGATTCTCCGTGACAAGCGGTTCGGCTGGCACAACGATCGAAGGATTCCGTGTAAACGGTTCAAACTGGGCGATCTATTGCTATTCCGGCACCGACTCCATTACGATTCGTCGCTGTCTGACCAATACGAGTTCATCCCAGATCGGCATTACCACCGGTCGCCTTTCCATCGAAGACTGCGTCTTGCATGCGCAGTCGAACAGTGACATTATCGGCATCGCGGGCGCCGGTACCAGCGGCAATATCATCTGCCGAAACGTGGTGTTTTCAAATGGCACCGCTGCGGGCTTCACCAACAGCTTTGACGGCAATCACGGCGGCGTCATCGAAATTTACAACTGCGTTTTTCTGAATGCGTACAATCCATTCTTGTTGAGCGGCCTGCCGCAAGTCATCGGACTCAATAACATTTTCTGGGACTGGGCCGCAGCCACTGGCTACGGCACATTGCCCGTGGGCAGCGTGTTCGAGTACACTGCCGCCGGCGGCGGACAACCTGCCTTTCCCGCCGGTTTCAGTAACAACATCACGCTCGGCGCCAATAACCCGTTCGTCAACTACAACAACACCAACAATTACGAGATCGGCATTTCCGATCTCCACCTGAACGGCGGCGCGGGCGGGCTCGCCTGCACCGATACCGGCTATCCGTCGATTGACGACTTGGATGCCACGCGCAGCGATCTCGGCGTCTATGGCGGTCCTAAACCACTCGTGGATAACGGCATTCCCGCTTATCCCTTTGCGCTGACACTCTCCATCGACAATTTGGTCGAAGTCGGCGATTCCGTCAGTGTGACCTCGACCGGCCGCATCGGACCGCGCTACTAAGCGACATCGCCATGCGAATGCTTTTGCTCATCGCGCTGCTCGGCGCATCGCTGCCGCTGCTCGCGCTGGAGATCACCGAGGCCGAATATTTTATTGACACCGATCCCGGTGCGGGCAACGGGACGGCCGTGACGATTGTGCAGGATGACCAGACCGGCTTCTATCTGCTGCAAGTGCCTACCACGGGCCTGCAGGCGAATCAGACGCACTACCTGTACACTCGCTTTCGCAGCGAAGAAGGGCCGTGGAGCATGACCGAGCGCAGGCCGTTCTTTCTGTACGGCCCGCCGGTCAGCACCTATGAAGGCCGCAGCATCACCCAGCTCGAATACTGGTTTGACAGTCAGGCGCCGGTTGGAGTGGACGTCGTGGACAACGACTTCGTGAATTACGCGGCGCTGATTCCCACCAGCGGGCTCGCACTGAATGTCTCGCACAAATTCTCCGTTCGCTACATCGACAACACAGGAAAACTCTCCGGTCCGGAAGCAAGATACTTCTTCTTGCATCAGGATGCCGGTGGCGGGATCAGCATCTACGACATTACGCATGTCGAGTATCATTTCGACGACGATCCGCCGACCCTCGTCGACTTGACCGATGGCACGTTTCAGGCCTTTGCCGATTCCATTCCCACGACGGGCCTGGCGCTGAACATGACGCACAAACTCTCGATCCGCTATCTCGATGAGCGCGGGTTGTGGAGTCAGCCCGAGGCGCGCTACTTTTTCATTCATCGCGATCTTGACGGCTCTGTGACGCACTACAATATCACACATATGGAGTACCGGTTTGACCTCATTCCGCCGATACTCATGGATATTTCGGATGGCATGTTCACGGGCTTTGACGAACTCATTTTTACCGGCGGCCTCTCTGTGAACGTCTCGCACAAGCTGACGGTGCGCTATCTCGACGAGCGCGGCCTGTGGAGTCAACCCGAGGCCCGCTATTTCTTCCTCCATGAGGAGCCGGGCTCAAGCCCTGCGGTGTTTGATATTACGCATGTGGAAGTCTGGTTCGACACGCTCACACACTCTTTGATCGACATTGCCGATGCGGTGAATATCAATTTTGCGGACTCGATTCCACACAATCTAACCGCCGGGCCGCATCACTTTCGTTTGCGCTATCGCGATGAGCGCGGTCTGATCAGCAATACCGAGTCGCGGCCTTTCTTCGTCTGGACCGGCGCCGGACCCGGCGGAAATTCCCGTTTGGCAGGAGCGGAATACTTCGTGAATGTCGACCCGGGAGTGGGCAACGGCGTTCAAATTGAGTTTCCCGACGACGGTACCTGGGATGAACGCAACGAGACGATTGTCACCGAACTCGTCGGCGTGCCCACCGGCTTGCATCTGTTCGGCATTCGCTTCAAAGACGAACTTGACAACTGGTCCATCACGCTGCTCGATACGTTCGTCGTCGGCCCCGTGCTGATGATTCATGTCTCCGGCAATGACATCGTGCTCAACTGGATTGCCAATCCCGATCACCATCCCTTCCGTGTCTACCGCGCCGACACCTGGACCGCGCCGTATGTGCAGATTGCCGAGACTGACAGTTTGTTCTATACGGATGCGGGAGTGCTCAGCGCGGACAGCATTAACTTCTATCACGTGACGGTCAATGCCACCACCGTTTCGTCATCATTTCGATTGCCGCCCGCCGCGGAGGAAGCGCCGATCAAGTGGTAGTCGGAGCGTGCGCAAAATTGACAGAGCCGGTCGTGATGACCGGCTCTGCTGTTTATACTGATTCCCGAAAGTAAGTTGTCATGTTTCGCCGAGCCGGGTTAGCGCGGCCTTAA
>CAZGVT010000321.1:0-3462 GCA_964529255.1 uncultured Alphaproteobacteria bacterium
GTTTTTTGCGGTCTTGCTGGCCACGACGCTCGGGTTTGCCAACATTCCCGCCCAGCCAAATCCGAGGCTACGCGAACAGTTGCCCGTCACGGCCTCCGATTCAGCGAAGGCAGTGGCGGGTCACGAGGATGAAGGCATGGGCGGCAAGCTCGTCCACATTCTCGAGCACCACCTCGTGGATGCCTACGAGTTTGAAATTTTAGGATTCACCGTGCACCTTCCGGAATTCGAGATCGGGGGAATGCACTTCCTCACCAAGCATCAGGTATGGTGGGTGATCGCGATTGTGCTGGTGCTGCTTGTCGTGGCCCGCGCGGGTCGGCAAAAAACACAAGTCCCTTCCGGACTGCGCAACGTGTTTGAGGTGCTGGCCGTTTTCATGCGCGATGAGGTGCTCAAGCCTAATCTGCATGAAAAGGCCGAGCGTTTTCTGCCTTATTTCCTGACGCTTTTCACCTGTATTCTCACCTCGAACCTCCTCGGATTGCTGCCCTGGGGAAGCTCGGCCACGGGGAATATCGCCACGACGGCGGGGCTCGCGCTGTGCACACTCGCGCTGATGGCGGGGATGGGAATCAAAGAAAACGGAGTCGGCGGATTCTTGCACAGTTTCGCTCCTCCGGGAGTTCCGGGCTGGCTGATGCCGCTGATCATCATTGTCGAGATCGCCAGCTTTTTCATTCGTCCGTTTGCACTCACGATTCGTCTCTTTGCAAACATGCTTGCCGGTCATGCGGTGATCGCCGTGCTGCTGGGACTCATCGTCACTCCGATTTTCGCCGTGCCTTCCATCGCGGTAGCGACGGGCGTGATGGCGCTGGAGATCATCGTCGCGCTCATTCAAGCGTACATCTTCTGTATGCTGACTGCGGTGTTCGTCGGCCTCGCGGTGCATCCGCATTAACTGCCCCCTTCATCCCCCCGCAAGCGGAGGGAGAGCCGCCCCGATCCGACAGCGATTTCACCCGAAGTTCTTAGGATACGCTTAAGTTAGAAGAGAGATCCTTCGCCTCGCGATCGCCGAAAGACGCGAGGCTCGGATGACATAGACGCGCGAAGACGGAAGACGCGCGTTCAGGATGGCAATGTGCAATGTCGTGGTTCATCCGGTCGGCTGCAGGCAGCCGTCACGGCAGGTGTAGCGAGATTCTTTTAAACAACATAACATCACTAATTTTTCTGGAGAACCGATGGAACAAGGATTTGCTCTGTTAGGTGCCGGACTGGGAGCCGGTTTGTTTGCCCTGGGTGCCGGCGTGGGTATCGGCAGGATCGGCGGGAGTGCCATGGAAGCAATCGCACGGCAGCCGGAAGCGGCTGGAAAAATTCAAGGCGCGGCGCTGGTCATGGCCGGACTCGTAGAAGGAGCAGCTCTGTTTGCGTTCTTGATCGAGATTCTGATCTGGACGAAGTAATAAGCCTGGCCCGGGTCGGACCGCCCTGCGACGAGCGGGGAGAGGTTGAACCGGATTACGAAAACATGTCAATATGATGCCATACCATCTGCTCCCGATTGCCGAAGGCGGCGGACTGTCTTCCGTGGTCAGCGTGCAGCCGGGCTCCGTGCTCTGGACAATTATCACGTTTCTTGCCATTGCCTGGCTGATCAACAAGTTCGGCTGGAAACCGATTCTCTCCGGACTGAAGACTCGCGAGGAGACGATTCGCAAGGATCTCGAAACCGCGCGCGCGGAACGCGAGAAGGCGAATGCGATGCTCGCGGATTATCAGAACACCTTGGCAGGAGCGAAGAAGGAAGCGTCCGAGATCATTCACAAGGCACAGGAAACGGCCAACCAGATGCTCGAACAGGAGCGTACCAAGGCTAAAGAGCTTGCCGACCGGATGGTAGAGCGGGCAACACAGGAAATCGAAAGAGAACGCGATCAGGCGCGGGCGGACCTGCGCGGCTATGTTTCCGAATTGACCACGCGCGCTGCTTCGCGAATCCTGGGACGGGTTATCGACGCGAAGGAACACGAGCGGATCATTCTCGATGCGCTCAAGGAGGAGGCGTGAAAGGCGCGCCGCTGTCGCTTGTCAACCGATATGCGCGTTCGCTCTTCCGTGTTGCGGAAGAGAAGAAAGTCGTGGATGCGGTGCGCACGGATTTGAATAATCTGGCGCGCGCGCTCTCGGAACACCGTGAGTTTTCGCTGTTGCTGATGAATCCGGGACTGGGCAAGACGCGGCTTAAGGCGCTGCTTGACGGTTTGTGCGACAAGTTATCGGCGCACCAACTTACGAAGCAGTTTACGCAACTGCTGTTAGACAAAGACCGCCTCCTCGTGCTGTTCAATGTCAACGGCGAATTTGAGCGGATGTGGCGAGACTATCAGGGACTCGTTGAAGTCACCGTCATAACCGCCGTGCCGATTGCCGACGAACTTCAAAAGCAGATCACCGAGCATCTGGCGAAACGGAGCGGCAAGCAACCGATCGTCGCCTGGACGACGGACCCGCGTATTCTCGGCGGTGTCGTCATTCATTGGCCCGATCGAGTCTTTGACGGCTCATTGGCTCGCAAACTCACCGGTCTGCAAATCAGATTGGCCGGTCAGTAAATCATAACCCGATTGAATCCAGTATGACCAGAGTACGACCCGAAGAAATTACTTCGATACTGAAGGAACAGATCGCCGACTATCAGACCGTTTCATCCGTGGATGAGGTCGGCAGGGTGGTCTATGTGGGCGACGGTATTGCGCGTGTGTATGGCCTGGAGAAGGTCATGTACGGCGAAATGGTTGAGTTTGAAGGCGGCGTTTTCGGTATGGCGCTGAACCTTGAAGAAGACAACGTCGGCTGCGCTCTTTTCGGGAGCGATGCCACTGTTTCAGAGGGCAGCCAGGCCAAGCGCACCGGCAAGGTCGTGCAGGTGCCGGTCGGGGACGAGCTGGTCGGGCGTGTGATCAATCCATTGGGAATGCCGCTCGACGGCAAGGGGCCGATCAACGCGAAGAAGTTCAGTCCCGTTGAACGACTCGCGACCGGTGTGATCACCCGCCAGCCGGTGAAAGAGCCGCTGCAGACAGGTATCAAAGCCATCGACGCAATGATTCCGATCGGCCGCGGACAACGCGAGCTGATTATCGGTGACCGACAGACGGGAAAGACGACGATTGCGCTGGATACGATCATCAATCAGAAGGGACAGGGAGTCATTTGTATTTACGTCGCCATCGGGCAGAAGGGATCGACGATTGCGAAGGTAGTCAAGATTCTGGAAGAGCACGGGGCGATGGAGCATACGATTGTTGTTTCGTCCACGGCGGTGGAGCCTGCGCCGATTCAGTTTCTTGCCCCGTATACGGGCGCGGCGATGGGAGAATTTTTCCGCGATAATGGCAAACATGCCGTTTGTATCTACGACGATTTGACCAAACATGCGTGGGCGTACCGACAGCTTTCGCTGCTGCTGCGTCGTCCGCCGGGCCGCGAGGCGTATCCGGGCGACGTGTT
>CAZGVT010000322.1:0-3453 GCA_964529255.1 uncultured Alphaproteobacteria bacterium
GATCCGGCGGCGGCGCGTATCCGGCTGTTTGGCCGTGATGATCCAGAAAATCCAGTCCCGCCGGGCAATCGGCGTAATATCTTCCCATAATGCCTGCGCTGCGGGGAACGCCGTAAGGGCCTTGCGCAATTCCGCCGGCACTCTGGTTTCTGTTTCCGCTCCGGCTCGAGTAATTTCTACCGTGAGTGTGACTCCAGGCTCTGCACCTGCGGCAATGTGCATCGCGTTGTCAAACTGGAGCCGGTGACTCCCCTTTCCGTCCGGTTCGAGACTCGCTTGAAACGGAACGCAGTTGATTACGCCATCAACCGTCATTCGATCCCGAGACGGAAGCTTCTCGCTTACGTTTTTGGATAACGTGAGGAGCGCCCACGATCCGGGCTTATCCGTCACTCCAGTTCGACTTAACCTGGCACTGAATCGAATCGTTGGCTTGGGTGCTTGCCGCTTAGCCGGTTTCATATATTGTCAATGCATGACCAAGATCGAACCCGTTCCGGCCCCGCGATAAGCACTACATATTGTCCGGAACCGCAAGCCGTGAAGCGTCTTCCGGACGAGGGCACGGGACTGTACTCGCTCTACTTCTCTCCGAGTGCCTCCAAGTCCGCCAGATCTTTCAGTCGTTCGCTTGCGCGTTTGTTGGCAACGAACTGCTCGCGACCGACAAAGAAGACTGGCTACCCGGCCAGTTCCCCTGCTTCGCGCCCACACCAGGTCGCCTCATTCGAAACACCCGAGATTGAACTCATCAAGTCTATTCTCACGGGCGAATAGACCAATTGTATCACCTTGTGTGGATTCTTCAAGTCTTCCTCTGTAATCCCCGCTGATCCAAAGTCAAACTCGTCTGATGCCGAGAGTAAGCGGGCAATGTTCTTCTCCGTTGGCAGAAAGGGTACATCAATATCTCCCGTCAGACGCGGACAACCGTGGTGAGCAATTGCGTGCGCATCCACGACGACGAAATCAACCGCGCGGGCGTTCAATAACTCGAGCAGATCTTTGAAGTCGGAGCGAACTTCCATAGTATTGCATGCGAAGTTACTCGACGGCGGCAACCCGTTCCCTCGGGCTCTTGCTCAACCAAAACTTGTGATTCTCCTCGTCTTCGGCGGACGTCCGACGGTCGAAAATGCGCACCACTTTTTCAATCATAGGACATCTTTCATTCTTTTCTTTTGCGGAGAGGGGGGGATTCGAACCCCCGGTACAGCTTTACACCATACAACGGTTTAGCAAACCGCCGCCTTAAGCCACTCGGCCACCTCTCCTGAAAACGCTGAAATACTAACACGCTGAAACCCAGGCCGACTCTCGACGACTACCACACCCCGTCAAGCGCGCTTGACTTTGCTGCGGAACTCGGCTACCTTTGGGCAGCGTTCTCCCTGCGGAGGACGGGAGACTCGAACTCCCAAGGGCCGCAAAGCCCGGCGGTTTTCAAGACCGCTGCCTTACCAATTAGGTCTAGTCCTCCCTTTGCGGCTCGGCCGCGCCCGAAGCACGTAAATATAGAGTTCCCCAAGCATAAAATCAACCCTGACCGTGACCGAGCCCTTGCCTCGGCCCCTTCCCCGCGATCATCTATGACGTTGTTTCGATATATCTTACGCGAGTTTGTCGCCCCTTTTGTCTTCAGTCTGAGCCTGATTATCTTCCTGTTTGTACTCAACCTCGTTTTCCAGATGTTGGGAAAGATCGCCGGGAAGGGGCTTTCTTGGGGAACCGTCGCGGAGTTCTTCCTGCTGAACCTGGCCTGGATGGTGGCACTCGCAGTCCCGATGGCCGTGCTCGTTGCCACGGTCACTGCGTACAGCCGGTTAACCTCCGACGGTGAGACCACCGCTCTCAAGTCCTCCGGTGTGGGGCCTCTCCGGATGCTCGCCCCGGCTCTCATGATGGGGATCGTGGCCGCCGTCAGTCTCGTCGTGTTCAACGATCGCTACTTGCCGGAAATGAACCGCCGTTCTCGTGAGCTGCAGGCGGACATTCGCCGCAAGAAACCAACGATGGTCCTTGAGCCCGGCGTATTCCTATCCGATATTCCCGGGCACGTCGTCATCGCGCGGGATGTTCAGCAACAGGACAACTCGCTCGGCGACGTTGTGGTCTATCAAGAGAATGACATAGAATACTCCACCGTGATCTCCGCTCGCGCCGGCAAACTGGTTTATGAAGAGGCCAGCGAGGGATTTGTGTTCAGTCTGGACAGCGGACAGATCGAACGCACTTCAAAAAAAAAGGCGCTTGAATATCAACAGACAAATTTCAATAAAGCGATCTTTCGAATCGCCGCGCCGGAAATGTCGCTGCGGCGAACCGCAACGAATTGGAAAGGAGACCGAGAACTCAGCGTCGGCGAGTTGATGGATAGAATCCGCGACTATGCCTCGCGGGACTCGGTGAATATGTCCAAGGAGATCGGAAAGCTAAAGGTCGAATTGCACAAAAAATTTTCTGTGCCGGCGGCGTGCATCATCTTCGCTCTGTTGGGTTGCTTTCTTGGGCAATGGGTGCGAAAATCCGGTATTGGAGTTTCAGCAGGATACAGCATCTTCTTCTTTCTGGTCTATTGGGTCTTCCTGATCGGCGGCGAAGATCTTGCGGACCGCGGCCGACTATCCCCCGCAGTGGCGATGTGGGCGCCAAATGTGTTTTTCGCTTCGCTCGCTTTATTCCTGCTGTGGATGGAACGTTCAGGACGGCGATTCGATTCTCTCATCCCGCGCAGGCTGAAGGCGCGTTAGCCAAGCCAGCATCGTCCGTCTTGCCAAATGGCACGGGCAGCCCAGTCGGCTGCCCGTGTTGCTTTATTCTCAGTTACTTATAGTGATTCCCGACAGTAAGTTGTCATGTTTCGTCGAGCCGGGTTAGCGCGGCCTTAACGAAGTTGCTGTTATCACTGCCCGCGTTACCCGGCCGGAATCTGGATGCAACCGTACTTTTGAGAATGACTATACCGGCTGCTGATGAATCGCCGCTTGACCCCTTGACAAAGTGTTTTTTTTTTGCTTACATTGAGCACGCCTCGGCAAAGCTGGACACTATTAACAATCTCCACAGGAGGCGCTCATGAAAACGAAACTTCTATTCTCAACCGCGCTTGCGCTCTGGCTCTTGTCCAGCGCAGCACCCTGCGGTGCATGGTGCATCCAGACCAGCGATGTCTGCTGCAACTCCGAGTATTCGGAGAACTCATCGCACATCAACTCCACCTCGAGCACATGGTACGTCTTCTACGAATCAACCGATGAGTGCAATCAAGTCGAAATCAGTGTACAGTCGGACGGAAACGAGGTGTACTCGAATACGGTTTGCGGCTGTGGTACACTGACTGTTCCGAACATGCCAACCGGAAATCACACGGTCAAACTGAAGATCAAGTGTAGCGCGTGTTCGTTACTGCCGTGTGGAGGCTGCGCTTCGGGAACCGCTGTTGCCAAGCTCTAC
>CAZGVT010000323.1:0-3446 GCA_964529255.1 uncultured Alphaproteobacteria bacterium
ATTTTGCGCGAGTCCAAAACAATCGGAGGCAATGCAAAGTCGTCTGCAACTCGCGATGCGCGAACCAACCCCGCGCCTCGCAACCAGCCCACCGTCGCATGATTCATGCGCGGTAGCCCAGACTCTTCAGTGACTCAATGGCGACCTGTCGATCATCAAACGGATAAAACTCACCTGCGATCTCCTGGTAATTTTCGTGCCCCTTTCCGGCGATCAACACAACATCTCCGGGCGTCGCGCACTGCAACGCACTCCCAATCGCGCGGCTTCTGTTCACTTCTCGTCTGACCGCCTGCTCTCCGCCGCAAATTCCCGAGACGATATCGTCGAGAATCGCCTCAGGGCTCTCCGAACGAGGATTGTCACTCGTCACAAAAATCAGGTCGCTGTGCTTCGACGCCGACGCGCCCATTTCAGGACGCTTGCCTCGATCTCGATCTCCGCCTGCGCCGAATACGGTCAAAATCCTATGCGGCTTCATGCCGCGAATCGCCAGCAGCACCTTCTCCAAGGCGTCCGGTGTGTGTGCATAATCAATGAGCACCATGAACGGGGCGGAGGATGAAACTAACTCCATCCGCCCCCGCGCAGGCTCGGCCAGAGCAATCGCCTCGACCACGCGAGGTAATTCGAACCCCAGTGCCGCTGCGCATCCGATAACTGCCAACAGATTTGAGACGTTGAAGAGTCCAACGAGCCGGGAGCGAACTTCAATCTCTCCAGCGCCGGAATGCAGTCGAAACCGCGTGCCACTCAGACTGAAAGTCACATGCGATGCAACCCAATCCGCGCGGCCTTCAACGGAGTATGTGATCCGCTTGCATGACGACGCGTCGAGAAACACTCTCGCGCCAGGATCATCGGCATTGATCACTGCCGTGCTCTCGACTCCCAGCTCGCGAAACAATCTCAACTTCGCTTCTCTATAAGCGGTTTCACTTCCGTGATAGTCGAGATGGTCGCGGGTAAGATTCGTAAAGGCAGCCACTCGAAAAGGAAGTCCATGCGTTCGCTCGAGATCAATGCCGATCGATGTGGCTTCCATCACCGCATGGCTTACTCCCGAATCGCGCATGGCCGCGAGATGATTCGCAATATCCGCAGATTCGGGCGTGGTTCGCCCCAGATCAATCTGATATCCCCCATAGGAAATCCCGAGTGTGCCGATTACTCCACACGGTGTCGACAGATGGTCGAGCACTTGTGACAAGACCTGCGCAACGGTGGTTTTTCCGTTCGTCCCAGTCACGGCCGCAAGCGTCACCGAATGCTCCGGATGATCGTAAAGCGCCAGCGCGGCTTCCGCCATGGCGCGGCGCGAGTGAGGCACAACTACAGTGGGAACTCGGGAGATGTCTCCGGCAGACGCCTCGCAAATCGCAGCGACCGCTCCGCGCGAGATCGCTTCGCTGATGAAAAACGCTCCATCACTTTTCAGTCCGGGAATTGCAACGAACAGATCTCCCGGTCTGACTTTACGAGAGTCGTAGGCGATGCCGCTAATGATGACGCCCGAATCTCCTGCAAAGCGGGCGCCGGGTATCGACGCGGCAATCTCGCCCAATTGCCGATGAACTAGCTTCAAATCTAATTGGCCAGGCCTTGCACGCGGCACACAGTCCCCTTCGCCGCCCACGTCCCGGCGGACGGATACTGCGAAACCACCCGGCGACTGCCGCTAACCTGATAGCCAAGCCCGCGTCGTGAAAGCTCCGTGAACGCCTGACGAAACGGCAATCCTTCGATCGCCGGAACAATCACCCTGGTTGTGTCCGTCGTTCCTTCCTGAAGCGGTGAACTCAAGGCTTCCGATGATGCAGGGGCCCGTACCGGAAGTAACTCGCGGCGAGCAAGTCTTACCGACGGCTGCGTTGTCATCGATTCAGTGTTAGGATCATGAGGCCGGTCGTTCTGAAAACTCGGCTCAAATCGCGCGACGGCGATTGCTTCGACGATGCCTTTGAAAGCAGGACCGGCAACGGTTGCGCCATAGTACTGGCCGCGCGGATCGTCTACGAGTATAAGCAAAGTGTATCGAGGATTGTCCGCAGGGAAGAAGCCGACAAGTGAGGAGACGTAGCGATCCTTGAAATAGCGCCTGTGCGCTCTGTCAACTTTTTGCGCGGTTCCGGTTTTCGCCGCAATTCTAACTCCTTCGACCTGCACATTCTTGGCGGTTCCGTATTCCGTCACTTGCTCAAGCATCGCGGTCAGTTCCATTGCCACATTCGGTTCCAGCACTCGTCGAATGGCCTCCGTCTGAACGGGAATTGTCGTGCCGTCCTCATAATAGATATCCTGAACGACGCGCGGTTTCATGAGCATGCCGCCGTTCGCGATAGCCGCATAGGCCATCGCCAGTTGCAGAGCCGTGCACGAGATGCCCTGTCCATAACAAAGATTGGCTAAAGTTGGTCCCGACCAATGGCGAGGCAGCGGGACGAATCCCGCCTGCTCATTGGGAATTTCGATGTACGTCGGGTTCCCAAAGCCGAATGCGCGGATCTTGTCGTACAATTCCGCCGGTTTGAATCGTTGACCGATCTTCGCAGCGCCAATATTGGATGAGTAGGCGAGAACTTCGTCCATCGAGAGCACAGCATACGCATGCGCGTCGTGAATCGTTGCTCCGCGCACTCGATAGGAGCCGTTTTCGCAGTCGATGCGACTTGTTCGCGAAACTCTTCCCGTTTCAAGCGCCAGTGACACGGGAAGAAACTTGAAGGTCGATCCCGGTTCGTAGACGTCGGCGACGGGCCAGCATTGACGCTCCCGTCCTTTGACGCTTGCCGGTTGATTCAGATCATACGAGGGAAAAGTGGCCAAAGCCAGAATGTCTCCGGTATGCGGATCGATAAGGATCGCACAAGCGCGCTCGAATTGCCGTCCTTCAAGCGTTTCTTTGAGATTGTCCTCGACAATCGTCTGCAACTGCAAATCGATCGTCAGGTGAACACTCGCGCCGACATAGTCTTGTTCCGCGTCCCGAGTCGTCGGTGCGGCGACTGCACGGATCGCATCCAATTGAACCGTCTCTTTGTAGCCCGTGCCCATGAGCAACGTGTCCAATGCGGCTTCAAGCCCTTCACGACCGACTCCGTCCACGTCGCAAAAACCGACCAATGCCGACGCCTGAGACCCGCCGGGATACACTCGCCTGGGCTCTTCATCGAACACAAGACACGTGTAGCCCAATGAACTTAGACGGTTCTTCGTGGTCTCGTCTACATTATAAGCAATGTTCACGCACCGCTGAGCATTGAGTCGTTCGCGAATCTGTTTGCGGTCCTTGCCGAGAATTTCCGCTACGTCCGAGGCCAGCCGGTCTTTCGGAACATGGTCGTTCGGACGGTAAGCGATGACATACGAGAGTGGCAGCGAAATCGCGATAGGGCGGCCATTCCGGTCGCGGATTTCTCCGCGCGCCGGTTTCTGATAACGCTGAT
>CAZGVT010000324.1:0-3443 GCA_964529255.1 uncultured Alphaproteobacteria bacterium
GGCGGGACGACGTTCACCCACGTCGGTGCCGTCGCGCTTCCGAATTCAAAGCGGATGTATGTGGTCATCGCATCCACGGATCCCGCACCTTAATCTCTCACACTGAGACTTCGGAGCGGGGACGCCTGTGCGGCGTCCCCGCTCCGCTCATTAGTTTCTTACCTATCAGCCATCGGCGCACGGAGTCAATCATTCGCCGGGCAATTTCAGTTCTACATCAGGAGGTTTGGCCATGAGGATTCCCATGAAGGAACTCCTCGTTTTCGCGCTCGTTGCATGCTATGCCGGTGGTCTCCACTCACAGGTTTTGGTCCGGGATATTCCGGCGGCAACTTCCGGCACGTCTGCGCTTTGTTGGGACGGATCCGGATTCTGGTGCGGCGACGCGACCGCAAACTTGTACAAGATCAGCGAAGACAACGGTGCGCGACTCGATACCATTGTTAGCCCCGTTAACGGATCGGACGGGCTTGCCTTTGATGGCACCTATCTCTGGACCATTTCTGGCGCCGCCAGCAGGCAGCGCATATTCAAGATTGACGCAGCCACCGGCCAGGTTGTGGATTCCATTCCCGATCCCGCGCTCGGCCAGGCCGGCGGCTTGACTTGGGATGGTCAGTATCTGTGGGTGAGCAAGAACTTTCCCGTGGATGAAATTCTCCGAATCGATCCTGCCGATGGAAGCATTGAGCAGTCGTTTGCCGCGTTCGGTGACAATCCGAAAGGTCTGGCATACGAAGGCGGGTACATCTGGAACAGCTCAGAAGACACCGATGGAGACTTCATTTACAGAATTGACGCGGCGACCGGGGCCTTAAACTGGCAGTTTCAATTGCCGCCGCACGAGAGTCTTCCCAACCGCAGAATTCGCGGACTGTCCTGGGTGGACGGATTCCTCTGGATCGTGGCTTTTGCGCAGAATTCCAACAACAATCGCCTGCTGCAATATGATGTGAGCAATGCGCTGTTTCCGGACATCCAATTGCAGGATACCACTCATGACTTTGGTTCTCACGTCGTCGGATTTCCGGTAAGTTGGAATCTGATCGGTATGAATATCGGAAACGCAAACCTGATCATTGACGATGCGCCGTTCTTTTCAGGAGCGGCGTTCAACCTGACTGCTCCGCCAGGATTTCCGGTAACCGTGACCCCGCTTCAATCATTCCTGATGACGATCCAGTTTGCACCGCTCGCGGCGGGAACGTTCGTGGACACTTTGTTCATTCAGTCGAACGACCCCGATGAAGAAGTTTACCCGGTCGTAGTTCGTGGAGTGGGACTGGCGAATGAAGGCGAGATTGATGTGGTTCCGGCTTCGATCAACTTCGGAACCGTCTGGCTTCCACATGTTGATCTTTCATCCTCCCGCACTGTGGAGATTCACAATCTTGGTTCCGGAGTCCTTACGGTTCCTGCCATAGGTATTGAGGACGGTGATTACTTCTTCATCGAAGCTTCGTCGCTTCCGATGGAAATCGACTCGCATGCGTTCGGTACATTCCGGGTGTGGTTCGATCCGCAGGAAGCAGGAACATTTGGCGGAACGCTCAGAATCCTCTCCGACGACCCAAACGAACCGATTGTAGACGTGCCGCTTTCGGGCAGCGCCCAACTTGCCGATTTCGATGTCGGTGATGCGATGTGGGTCTACCAGGACTTTACGAACGAGACCGACCATGGCATTCGGGCCCTGAACTGGATTCGTGATGTGAACGGCGACGAGACGCCCGATGTCCTTGCGGCCGGCCAAAGCGGACTGCTCTACTGCCTGAACGGCAGATCGTCCGGATTGGCCGATACGTTCTGGACGTTTAACTCGCGTGTTGATCCGCAACATTCAGGAGCGCTCTACTATCAACGTGCGTTATCGAGCATAGCGGACCTCACCGGAGATGGAGTCGACGATGTGTTGATTGGCACCGCCTGGGGTAGCAGGTCCATTTATGCGCTGTCGGGAGTCACAGGTGAGCAACTGTGGATGTTTGACACGAGATTCTGGGGAGATGGCGGTTGGGTGGGAGACGTGGAAGCGATTCCCGACATCAACGGCGACGACATTCAGGATGTGATCGTTGCGGCGGCAGGTGACGGCGGAAGTGGCGGTGTACGTCGAGTGTTCGCTCTGAATGGTCAAAACGGACAGTTCATCTGGGAGGGCCCGGCGTACGAGTCATTCTACACGTGCGCTCTGATCAATGATGTAACCAGTGACGGAGTGCGCGACGTTGTCGGCGGCGGAACAAGCTGGGTCGTCGGGATTAACGGCATAAACGGTACGCAGCGGTTCCTGACATCGATTGGCAATGGATCGCCCGTCTTTGACATGGAGCCGATGGGATTCGCGAATCCCGAGGTGAATCAATCCGAAGACATCGTTGTCGCATCCGCTTATCGTGGTGTCTACGTCATTGACGGCGGAAACGGCTCGCAGCTTTGGTTCAGGCCGTTTGATGCGACCAATGTCTATGAAGTTGCTGCAGGCTCGGATATCACCGAAGACGGCGTGCGTGACATCTATGTGGGAACCGTCAGCGGTCACCTCGTCTGCCTTGATGGCCGGACGGGTGGCGAGATCTGGGACATCATACCCGATCCGCTGGATCCCAGTTACGTGCGTTCAATCGAGATCGTCCCCGATATCACCGCTGACGGCAATGACGACGTCGTTTGCGGAACGCTTGGTGATCACCTCGTCGTCGTCGATGGGTTGGAGGGAAACATCATCTTCGCGACCATGGGTAACGGAACCTCCGCGCAAGTTGACGTGGTTGGCGTCATGCCCGATGTCGACGGCAACGATCAGTGGGAAATCTTGATGGGCAACCGCGAAGGTATGGTGGAGTGCTATTCCGGGGGCGGAGATTATCCAGAGTCCGCCTCGCCTGATCGCCCGTCGCCCTTCGAATTCGCGCTGCATCCGGCCTATCCCAACCCATTCAACTCTCAAGTGCAGCTTTCGTATACCATCCCCGGCCACTTGCACGTCACCGCAAAAGTGTTTGACATCGTCGGTCGAGTCGTGGCTACATTGGTAAATGCGGACTTGCCGGCGGGAATTCATGGCCTGAACTGGGAAGGTATCTCCTCTGCCGGTGCGCAAGTCGGAACAGGAATCTACCTCATTCAGCTGTCAGCCGGAGATCGAGTTGCCACTCAGAAAGTCGTGCTCTTGAAATAGAGTTCGCAGTTTCGCCCCAGTAGTAAGAAGGCTGCTCCGATTTCCGGGGCAGCCTTCTTCAATTTTTCAACTTCGAGCCGTGTTGGCTGCTTGCAGCCGACCGCCGGGCCGATGACGTTCGAGAACGAGTGAGTCCTCGTGTGGCGATTCGAGAGTCACCTCGCGGCTCTCAAGACAAGCCCCTCAAGAATTGAGGGGGATTGTCAATAGTAAGAAGGCTGCTCCGATTTCCGGGGCAGCCTTCTTCAATTTTTCAACTTCG
>CAZGVT010000325.1:0-3418 GCA_964529255.1 uncultured Alphaproteobacteria bacterium
CCCCCTCAGCCCGCCCGCCCCTCCACCGCCCCCCACAGCCCGGGGGGCGAAACAAGGGGGGGGCTTCGCCGAGCGGCGTGCCCTCACGCCGCCGGAAGAGCGCACAGCCGTGCGGCGCTACTTCAGCACGACCATTTTCACCGTTTGCAAAAACTCACCCGCTTCCATCCGGCAGAAGTAAACTCCGCTGCTGAGATGTGACGCGTCGAACTGAATCGCGTGCGCGCCGGGATTCATGACTTCACTCACGGGCGTCGCGACCAGCCGTCCCGTGACGTCATACACATTCAATTTCACCATCCCCGCCAGCGGAATCTCAAATCGGATTGTCGTCGAAGCGTTGAAGGGATTGGGGTAGAGGGGGTGAAGCACATACTCAGGGAGTTCTCGATCCTGCCGCTCCGGCGAATCCGTTGAATCCCAACCGAACTTCATCAGGTAGAAATCGTAACCCGTCACTTCCGACACAATGGTGGAGAGCACGGCAAAGCCGCCATCAGGCGTGGCGACGATGCGATCTCCGTAACCGGATGCCTCCGTAAGGTAACTACTCCAGAGGAGATTTCCCATGCTGTCGGCACCTACAACGAGTAGGCCGTTTTCCACGATATCTGAGTGGTATCCGACTCCAACAATCAGATTCGATGACAGCATGACCGCATCTGAAGGAACAACTCCGGTTCCAAGACAGCGCGTCCAGATTGTATCCCCGAATTCGGTTACCCGGCACATCCAGTATGAGCCAGTGTCACAGGCGGCACCGCCAAACGCGAGGAACTCCGGGCCAGGAAGATTGAAAAAACGTCGCACTCCGCCGGCGCCATAAGCTGAATCAATCCTGCTGTCCAGACTGTCTCCCTGCGCGCTTAACCTCAACCACCATGCTGCCCCATTCTGCGCAAAGGATAGAGTGCTGCCCATGATCAAGAAGCCTCCGTCATCCGTGCGCGTGAAGCCCCATGGTTCATCTTCCCACCATCCTCCGTACGACACGCGACGAACAAGCGCCAGCGACGAATCAAGAATGCAAAGTCCGTAATCATGCATTGAAGCATCCCACTGTCCGAAATCTGCGCCGAGCATGACGAGCCCGCCATCGTCCGTCCATAGGAGTTCGGTCGGCGCAAAGTCCAGAAAGTGTTCGGATTCATACAACGAGTCGCCGAATCCATCCAGAATCAACACGGTGTTGAACAGTAGAGAATAGCCGTGGGTAGCGACTGATACTGCGATCGCGAATCTGTCGTCCGGCAGGGCGGCTAAGTCGATTGGAAATTCGTGTCGTGTCGGAGAGATCATATGCCGTGTCCAGAGAATCTCGCCGGCTGAATCGGCCCGAACAACGTACAGGTCATAGTCCCACGGAAAACTATGTCCGGTGTTTCCAGCAATGAGAAAGCCTCCATCCTCTGTGATACAGAAGCACTCGGCGATGCCTGCGTCCGTGTCGCCATACAACTGTATCCATTGCAGATCTGGACCTATCTGCGCTGAGGACAGGCAAGCTGACCCCATGATGAGTGCGAGCCCGACGCTCCGGGCAAGCGCGTCGCGGATTTTTCCCATCGTCACTTCGTCCAAGTCAATCTGAGAACGGTCCCAAGATAGTAGCTGCCGCCACCCTGTAAAGTACCGGTAGCCAAAGTGGACTGACAAAACCGGTAGTTTGTGGTGGTTGAGGTCGTTTGATTCGGATTGAAAGGATCCTGTCCTCGTGACGAAGGGTATGTGAGTCTGATGGTCGGGTACATAACGCCGGGATGTGCTTGGAGCCCAGTGGGCGGACCGTACGGTGTCTCCCCCGAATACGTTACTGTGCCGACGTAGGCGTTCATCGCCGAGCAGTAGATGGGGTTGTTTCCTTGTTCGATTCCGGCCCAACTGTTGAAGGTGTCGGCATCGGCCGAGCAACTTTCATTGCCTACAAGAGAATCGAGTTGCATCCACCAAGCCTTGCGGGTTGTTCCGTTGGAGTGGATAATCTCCCATCTCCAGAATGGCCTGCAGCCGATCTGGAGATCCTTATCCAGCCAGGTCGTCGAGTCCGCAGTGTTCGCGGGAATGCTGATGAGCTTCTCGATCTCGTTTCCGGATGGAGATCCTCGACCACCTTTTGGCGAAGTCATGCTATCCGTTGACTGCCTGATCAACATCCCGCCGGGCATCTTCCTGAAGATGGATTGGTTCATCCATCCGCCGATCGAGTCCTGACCTGTGAAGAAGTCGGATGGGTCGTAAAGCGCCGCACGCCGAACATCATTTGGATTCGTGTTTCCTGGACCTGTATAGGACACGCCAGCCCATATGTTAGACCATGGCCGCGCATTGTGGTTGCCGCTTGTCCAGAAGCAAGAATCCTGGGATGGGTAGCGGCTCATAATGGCCCAGGTTGTGTCGACCAACCACTGGGCGCAATACTCGCCGAGATCGAACCAATGTGCGCAATTGGCACATCCCGGAATCGACAGATCGGGAGTCGTCACATTGCCATCGGTGGCAATGAACCAGCAACTGTCACAGCCGTCGCCGTGCGCGAATGATGTTGAACTGATCCTGAAGAGCACGTTCGTGCGGATCGGCCCCTCGTCGAGCTTTTGAATGAAGACAGCAGCCGGCGAGACATCACCGAAGTAGTCTGGACAAAGTGGTGTATCATCACCCATTCCCCCGAAAATCCGCCCCGCAGAAGAAGGGTCGACGTAGAGACCCTCGATGTTCGGCCCCCAGTATGGATGATGACCGGTGGTTCCGTAATCCCAACCAGTGTACCAGAACGGATCGCCGAGATGTCGAACACTTTGATTCATGCCGCGAAACATGCCGGAGTTGCCCGGGTACCGTTCCGTTATGCACGAATACGTCACGTTTCCGCCGACGAATCGGGCCACTGGCGGGTGTGAAGTGTGAACGTACCCGTCGGCAAAGTACTGCGGCACTCCACCCCAATTTGCCGTTCTTGTCCACGGAAAAGGTGCATTGTTCGGACTGCCGTTAGGCCGCCAGAGAAAGTACTCTTCGGTCCAGAGCGGGTCCTCGTCTTCATCAAGACCACTTGCGGATGATAGGGTCCATCCCCAGTTCGGTCCTAAATTCGATGCGCGCACAAACATCAGACTCCCATCAGCCCTGTCAACGACAGTTCTGAGCCACTCCGCCTGATTTCCAGCCACCTCGACTCCGGCAAGGTACAAGCCGAGTCTCATCAAATGCTCAATCGTGCCCGCGCGATCCGTGAAGTCCTCGGGAACATCCAAGCGCGGATCACAACCGCGACTCCAGACAATCTGGTACCGCTGCAAATCATCCGTGCTTAGATTGTACACCCAATCGCGCACGCGCTCCCAGTCCCCTGAAAAACGAAACTCCGGTGGGATATCTTCCACCGGAAGCGGGCGCGTGTACAAGGGTCCGTCACCAT
>CAZGVT010000326.1:0-3414 GCA_964529255.1 uncultured Alphaproteobacteria bacterium
ACCGTATCACCGCGCTTTGTCCGGGCGACCAGATCTCTCCGCCGTTGGGATACGCAAGCGTGATCGATGGTTGAACGATTTGAAAGTTCGCATTGCTCGTATCGCCGATGCTGGGGTTGCTCTGCAGATAGATGCGAATTCTCGCCTGCGGAGTGAGCGACCCCACCACGTACCAGCCGTAAGTTCCCGTGCTGCCGTTGGTCGTTGCAATGGATTCCCAGCTACCCGCCGGGTACCAGCGGTTCAATTCGATCACAACATTTCCGCTGCCGCCGACGAGCGACCATTGGACATTGAAAGTACTTGCAAACTGGGCGGTTTCCCCGCCATTGGGCGAGATCACCGTAATCGTCGGCTGTGTGATCGAGAAATTCGCGTTAGAAATATCGGTTGCCGCCGGAGACTCGATAGAGGTAATGCGAATGCGCGCCGTGCTCGTGGTCGGTGTCGTCACCGTCCAGCTATGCGAGCCGTCGTTCGCGGTGCTCGCGGACAGCGTTTCCCAGGACCCGGCCGGATAATCGCGATTCAGCTCGATCCGCACCGTGCCGCCAATGCCTCCGGTTCCCCACGTGATCGTCTGCGCGCTTCCCACTGTCCACGACTCTCCTCCGTTGGGAGACACAACGAGCAAACTTGCTACACCGGTGGAAGTCTCCCACATGCCGCGACCATGTGTCGCCGCGCGCAGAACTCCCGAGGTCGGATGCAGCGCAAGGTCGTCGATGACGACATTCGGCAGATTGGTGGAGTAGTCCGCCCATGAGGTTCCGCCGTCCGTGCTGTGATAGACGCCTAAATCCGTGCCCACCCACATGCGCGTCGGAGTATTGCGATCGAGCACCACGTCATTGCAAGGCACGTCGGGGATTCCGGTCGACACGTTGGTCCATGACGTTCCGCCGTTGGTGGTTTTCCAGACGTGTCCGGTGCCATATCCGCTCACGGTCGCATAGACGGTGTTTGCATCGGTGGGATGCACGGCCACACGGGTGATGTAACGGTACGGCAGCCCGGTGGAGACGTTGCTCCAACTCGTACCGCCATTGGTCGTTCGCCAGACCTGGCCGTTGTATTCATAGCCGTAATAGATAACTGAAGGATTGGACTGCGCGACGGCAATGGTCGAAATGTAATTCGAGTTTGTATCGGGGGAAATCACCGTCCAACTCGATCCGCCGTTCACCGTCTTCCAGATGCGCCTCGTGGCCGTGTACAGAATATTCGCATTTGTCGGATCCATCTCGACCGGAGTTACCCACGCGCCTTCACCGCTGATCGTGGATCCGATATACGAGAAAGAGCCACCCGCGTTCGTCGACTTGTAATGCGAGCCGCGCTGGGTTTCGGCGTAGACGATATTGGAGTTCGTGAAATCTACATTACAGTATCCGCCGTCACCGGAAAGCACCCACGACCAGGTCGGCGAGTTATTGTACTTGTTTGTGCCGTTATCTTGAGTTCCACCGTACGCAACGTTGGGCAGCAACGCGTCATTGTCCATCGCATAAAATTGCATCGTCGCGAGGCCGCCGTTCAAGTCGCTCCACGTGTCTCCGCCATTGGTGGATTTATAGAGACCGCCGTCCGTGCCCGCAATGACCGTGTTAGGATCGCCGGGCTTGAAACAAAATGCGTGATGGTCGGCGTGGCAGTATTGCGAGTGTCCCGGGGGATAGGACCAGATAGACTTGCGCGTCCAGTTGACGCCGTTGTCGGTTGACTTATAGCAGTCGAGGCCGGCGGAGTAGACGATGGCCGGATTGGTCGGATGCACGGCAATGACGATATTGTACCAACCTTGTTGGGCGTACATATTCGGCGTCGTTGCCTGCGTGCTCCATGAGGAGCCACCGTTGGTCGACTTGTAAATTCCGTAGAGTTGAGAGTAACTCGAAATGGTCGTCGAAATGCCCGCGTAAACATTCGACGGACTGGAAGGAGAGATCGCAAGCTGAATGCGGCCGCACGATGTGGCGGCGGGAAGCCCGGTCGAGAGTCGAGTCCAAGTTACTCCGCTGTTGATCGACTTGAAGATACCGTTTTCCGAGTGTCCCCACGGATAACCGACGGCGCAATACAGCACATTTGACGAGTCGGGATGCATGACGATATCCTTGACGTCGCCGGCATGATACTGTGTCCATGATGTCCCGCCGTTGGTGGTCCTATAAACACCGCCGCCGCTTACCCGGTTGGAAGCGGCGTACAGAATCTGCGTATTATCGGGGTCAATGACCAGCTTGTTGATTGCGCGACTCTGCGATTGAGTCCACGACAAACCGGTCGTGTTCCATGTCGTGCCGCCGTCGGTGCTCTTGAAAACGCCTGCGCCGTAGACGGCATCGATGTTGAACGAACCTTCCCCGGTTCCGATATAGACGATTTCCGGATTGGTCGGATCGAGCACGAGCGAGCCCACGCTGATGCTCGGCAGCTCATCGGTCAGCGGAAACCAACTCGTGCCTCCGTTGGTGGTCTTCCAGAGACCTCCCGAGGCCGCTCCCGCATAGATGATATTCGCATTGGTTGGATGCCACTCGATACACAGCATTCGCCCGGCAATATTCGTCGGACCAATCTGCACCCAGTTTTCATCGAGCGAACTGCCGTCGCGGTGCTGTTGCGCCTCTTGCCAGGCATTGAACCGCGCCTCCACCGGAATCGTACCGCTCGGGAACGCGCGCTGCCCCTGGAACCATGACCAGCGGTTGTACGGCTTCCAACCCGTGCTCTTTCCCGGGCTGACTGCCGGATCGTAAAACGTGCGATACTGTGAGTCCGCAGCCGCGACACTGTTGGTGTATTCGAACTGCTCGTCGGCAGCCTGCAACACGTTTCGTAGCGGCGACAAAACCAGTGCGTAGCATGTAACAATGACAAAGATCCCCAGCCTGTGGCTAAGTCTTGGAGATCTTGGAGTCTGGAGTGCTGACTTCATGCGTGGTCGTACCCTGCTTTCACGATGATCAGCAGGGTATTATGGCAAGGCCAATGCCACGCACTCGTTAACAATTCCCGTTAGCGCCCAAGTATCAGGCTCTGGTCAGACTTACCTCCTTTCGCGTTATATCAAGTTCATTAGCAGAGGAACTTTTTGCCGCCATGGAGTTCCGTAGGTTGCGAAAGTGGCTCTCCACCCTGCGGCAGGCTCCGCCCGTCGATCGATTCGCCGAGCAGGGCCACGCGCAGATCATCACCGACCGCGCAAGAGGTGACCGCGCTTGACCCCGCCGGAATTGCCGACACGCGAGAGGTTCCGGCCGGGTGAAGCACGGAATGAGGTCGCTTGGATTAAAAGTTCGTTGAGCTTCGCCCGGTTCGGCGTGTCCACTTATCGCGCTCTCGTAATTTTGAGATGAGCTCTAGAAGTCATCTCAAAAACACCAGAGTGAATCTCGTTCGCCGAGCGGG
>CAZGVT010000327.1:0-3390 GCA_964529255.1 uncultured Alphaproteobacteria bacterium
GCAACAATCCGTAGCGATGAACGTCACGGAAATTGTCGCCGGATTTCCGCCCGCGCCGCAAATCCGCGTGCACTGAGCGGGAATCGTGATACAATAGCGTCCCGGAGCAGCCAGCGTCGCAGGACCGTTATATGAGCACGTCGCCAAGCCGCTGTTCCACGATGCCGTCACGCCGTTTATACAATTCTCGGCATCGGTCACCGTCACACAAATTGTCGCCGCCTCGCCGTAGAACACCTGCGCCGGATTGCCCGTGTAGCACACCGCAACCGGCGGCTGATTATTGGAAGCGACCGTGCAAACAACCGGCGTGCCTGCCAAACCGCAACTGTCATACGCCGTGAACGTCACCGAGATCGCCGAACAGATGTCCGTACACGTTCCCGGAATGGTCACGCAGAAACGACCCGCCGGACCTTGCGTCGCATCGCCGTCGAATATGCAGCCGTCGCCGAGATTGTATTGAGCCCGCACGCGCTGCAAATTGCCGTTCGGATCGCTCGCCGTCGCACACACCGTCAACGGTTGACCATAAACAAAGAACGCCGGATTGCCTGTGTAACAGGCCGCCGTCGGCGGCTGATTCACGACAGACACATTACAAACGGTCGGTGTCGAAGTCAAGTTGCAGCAGTCCGTCGCTACAAACGTCACTGCAATCGTCCCATTTCCGCCGCCCGCACCGCATACACGCGTGCAGTTGGCCGGGATTGTTACACACCATTGACCGCCCGTAAAAGTCGCCGGTCCGCTGAACGTGCAGCCCGGTGCGATATTATAACTCGCCGTCACGCCGTTGATGCAGTTTGCATCATCGCTGGCCGTCGCACAGACCGTCACCGCCTGACCGTAGTTCACGGTCTGACTGGGATTGGCACAGGTCACTGTCGGCGGCAAATTCGCCAGCGGAATCGTGCACACCACCGGCGTGCCCGCTGCCAGATCTTCGCATGAATCGTACGGAGTAAACGTCACCTGAATCGGCGTGCAGATATCCGTGCATGTTCCCGGAACGGTTACGCAGTAACGGCCGCCGCCCATGTTCGTCGCGTCGCCGTCAAAGATGCAGCCCGCGCCCAAGTTATACTGCGCGCGCACCCGCAACACATTGCCTTCGGGATCGCTCACCGTGGCACAAACCTGCAACGGCTGGCCATACTGGAATGACGGCGGATTGCCGGTCCAGCAGTCGGCCGTGGGCGGCGTGTTGGTGATGGTCACCGAACAGATGATCGGAGAAGAAGTCGCGCCGCACACATCCACCGCCGTGAAGCTCACATCGACTCCCGCGCACACTCGAGTGCAATTGCCGGGGACAGTTACGCACCACTGATTGCCGCCAATGTTTGTCGCCGCGCCGCTGGAAATGCAACCGGCGCCGTTGTTGTAGCTGTAATTGACCTGCTGCAAGTTATTCTGCGCATCGCTCGCCGTAACGCAGATCTGCGCCGGCTGGCCGTACGGTACTGTCAAGCCCGGATTAGTACAGGTCAGCGAAGGCGGTGTATTGAACAGCAGCGCGGTGCAAGTTTCAGAATCCTGCGCCAGACACGCGTCCCGCGCATAAAACGTCACGCCGAGCGTGCCGCAGAAATCCGTGCACGTTCCCGGCACCGTGATGCACCAGCGACCGCCGCCCATGTCCGTCGCTGCCACACTGTCTTCATCGCACCCGCCGGGGGTTGTGTAGCTGGCCCAAACATGGGTCAAATTGTTGTCACCGTCCGTCACTGTCGCGCACATCGTCACCGGCTGACCGTAGGTATAGGTCGTCGGATTGCCCGTCCAACAGGAGACCTCCGGAGCTTGACCGGCAGGGCAGCTTGCCATCGAGTACGTCGCATTGTCCGACGCCGTGCTGAAATCTACATCCTCCGCCGTCACAACTACATTGTACACATGCGCGGGAATGCAACAGGTCGCGATGTAACAAAGCTGATAGGTGGACAAGATGCTGAGCTGAATGCAACCGAAAAGCTCTTCCACCTGCTCCGGCTGAACCGGCTCAATCATCAGTACGACGCAGCCCCCGAGCGAATCGGCGATCGGACCAAAGTCCGAAAGTCCCGGACGGCAGCCAAAATCCGAAAGCGGCTGACACGGCAGGTTGTCGCCACCCGGCACGTCGTCCGCCCGGTCATAAAGATCGCATGCGGTATCGGGATTGCACCACGTAAACAGCGTCACACTCTGCTCCTGAAGGTAGTCAACCACCCCCTGCATGGACACGTACGGGATAATCCGGTCGCCGCACGAACTGCAAAGCGAGCCCGGCGTCAGATTCGGATCCTCGGCATAGTCGTTGTTCTCGTCGCTCACCAAAACCACGATGCGCGAAGAATTTGTCCGCCATTCCGTATTTGCGACAGCGCCGACGATCGCATGATATGCCGGCTCCTGGCCTCCGGTCAGATTCTGTGAAGCGATATCAAGCAGCGTCGCCGTAAGTTGGTCCGCTCCCCACAGCCCGCCCGTGTTGTAATTTCTCGGTGCGCCGTAATACTGCGCATCCGCATCCGGATATCCCGGAATCGGACAAATCACCGGAGTGGCCGGGCAGCCCGAACCACCATACGTGATGAGCGCAAACCGGAAGCTGGTAGCAGGGCGATAGGTCACGATGCTGTCCACCAACTGATGAATACCGTTCGCCACCGCCTCGATCTTCGGCTCCATCGAGTTCGAAATGTCCACCACAAACACGATGTCTACGAACAGCGAATCCGTGATAAAGCAGTCGTCAAGCAACTGCACGGGAATGAGATCTTCCGTCGCCGTAAACGCAGCCGCCTCCAGTCCCGGGGCATCCGTCGTAACCTGCAAGGTCACCTGCGGGTAGAGCGCCGTACTGATCGACGTGATGTTCAATTGCGTAATCGCCAGACCTGAGCTGGCCATTCCCATCATCACTAATACAGCCAGACAAAAAGTACATCGAGAAAATACCTTCATGGTAACCTCCTTGAAAGTTTCAGGGCTCTCCCCTGAGTGGTTTATGATATCCGTGGTCACTGCTTGGGTAAGTCGTGGACCTGTGCTGGCCCCAGTCATCATGCGCGGAGATCCGCCCGGTTCGGGAACGTTGTGATACCGCCGACTTTCCCGTTCGGAAGGGCTCTCCACTTCTTAAAGAAAAATAACGCTTCTGCTATAAAAATCAATGGTACATGCTGACCCACCTGTGGTTAGAGAGTACATGTAAATAATAGATTAGACCACTCTTCCGCGATATGTTGAGAGGCATTTCTACTTGCTATCAAATTGCTCACTTGTTCTTAGTCTCCATTGCACGCATCATGGCGGGTCTCTTGCATTCAACACGCACTCGCAATGATCATGTACTGTAATAAGCCTAAAAGCTATATTCTGTTCGTCTGCTTCAAGATAGCG
>CAZGVT010000328.1:0-3378 GCA_964529255.1 uncultured Alphaproteobacteria bacterium
CGCGATTTAGTGATGGGAAATGTCTGTTTGTCATGCCTGAAGGGATGAAGAACGAACTTCGGGAGATTGAAACGGTGATTAAAACGGGACTCACGAGAACGACTTATGGGGGGCAGGAGGAGATTCGGTGAGGGCGCATGCGCATACGGCGCAACAAAGAAGCGGACAGCCGTGCGGCGCAACACGCGGACAACCACGCGGGGTTGTCCCTACCGGCGCATATCCGTCCGGCGCAACGGGCGATGCAATCGGCCCCTACGAAGGGCGCACAACAGTGCGGCGCAACGGGCGATGCAATCGGCCCCTACGAAGGGCGCACAACAGTGCGGCGCAACGGGCGATGCAATTGGCCCCTACAGCGGACAACCACACGGGGTTGTCCCTACGAACGCAAAGCAGGCGTTGCAAGCAACGCGCTACGAATCCCCCCTTGGTCCCCCCACAAGATGTGGGGGGAGATAACCCGCGCAGTGGCGAGCGCGAAGAGCAGATTCCGGCCGGGTAACGCACGCGCCTCCGCCCCCCCCTGCCCCCCCCATAAATGGAGGGGAGCGCGGCGGGTTGTGCTAACCCGGCTCGGCAAGGAAGAATTTCCCCCCTTGGTCCCCCCACAAGATGTGGGGGGAGATAATCACGAAAAAGGAGTCAACCGATGGCGACGAAGAAAGCGAAGAAGACAGCCAAACCCGTAAAGAAGGCTGCGGCGAAAAAACCGGCGGCGAAGAAAGCAGTGAAGAAGGCCGCGCCGAAAAAAGTGGCGGCGAAAAAGCCTGCAGCGAAGAAGACAGTTCGAGCGAAAACAATCGGCTACACGACCTCGAACGTGTTTCCCAATCACACGATTCAGGAGGTGTGGGATGTGGCCGTGAGGAGCGAGTACTTAAAGCGTCACTTTGTGGATGACATGCGCGGCGAGTTCGGGCCCGATCTCAAGCCGGTCGCATGGTATTGGAAAGAATGGGATTGGTTTGAGTTCAAACCGAAAGTGTTCAAGCAGTACGAGCAGATCGTGTGGGACGCTCCGGGCATGGACGGCAAGTCAACGATTACGATCACGTTCGATTTTCTGACGAAGGATGGCAAGACGATCTTCCGCATCAGCGAAGCGGGTTATCGTGCTGACGATCTGAAAGGTCTTTGCATGATGTGCGAAGGCTGGACGGAGTTTCACTGCGGTGTGAAAGCATATCTGCTGAACGGAACGATCCTGAACAAGTAACGGGTGTGTGTTTCATGTGGAGCATGAGGAAGGGAGAAGGAATGAAAGCGCTCCTCTATATATGCGCGTTTGCGCTGGTCGTGAATGCGGGCGGGAGTGTGAAGGCCGAGCGCTTTGACGAGCGGTTCGGACTTGTGTCGCTCACGGGATACACAGCGCCGGGAGAGTTTGCTGCCGCGCTGGCGGAAGTGAAAGACACTCGCGGAGTGTTGATTGACCTGCGGACATCCGGGATGAACGACTCAGCGTTCATCCCGCTGTTCGGCATGCTCACCGACGAAAAGCTGGTGGGCGATTGGCTGGAAATCGTTCCACGTGAAGAGTGCCGGTACTTGCGGCCGGTGGTGTTGTGGGTGACTCAGGAGCAGAGCGAACGTCAGTTGTGCGAGCTGTTCGTGACGCAACGCGATCATGCCGAGCTGATCGTAACCGATTCGGAAAAGAGAGCGAAAAAGAAATTGAAGGAACTCGTGCGAATAACCGAGTCCGATCAGCGGGACCGGATGGACCGGATGTTCAGATAATATGAACTCTACCCCCCCTGACCCCCCCGCAAGCGGAGGGGAAGAGTTCATTGTTGTGCCCTTGACAGACGATCTCCGTCCGTGGGCGAACAGCGTTCTGAAAGAGTATTGGTGCGGGCCGGAGATCATGAGCCGCTGGGTGTGGCATGATACGGGGAAGTTGCCGGGGTTTGTGGCGATACGATTTCCCCCCTTTGTCCCCCCGCAGGATGTGGGGGGAGAGTCGAGCTGGGAAGGGGGGAATTTCGTCGGCCTGGCTACGTACCGGATTGAGGGGGATGAGTGCGAACTGATCACGCTGAACAGTCTGGTCGAGAATGTGGGTGTCGGTGCGATGCTGCTTGCGGCAGTGCGGGCAGTGGCGGTGAGGGCGGGGTGCAAGCGCTACTGGTTGACGACATCGAATGACAATTTGCATGCGATTCGGTTTTATCAAAAACGCGGGTTTCGCCTGGTCGCCATTCACGTCGGCGCGATAGACGCGGCGCGGGAGAGAAAGCCGGGGATTCCGCTCATCGGCCATTTCGGAATCGAATGCCGGGACGAAGTGGAGATGGAAGAAAACCTGAAGTCTGAAAGGTGAAGCCAGAGAATTGTAGGGGCAGATTGCATCGCCAGTGATCTAACGGTACAGCATTCGGGCGACGCAGTCAGCCCCTACGAGGAAAGCGATTAGGGGCGGATCCCAAGACCCGCCCCTGCAAGAGAACAAGGGTAGCGCCGCACGGATGTGCGCTCGGGAGTTCCGCGGATGTGAAGACACAGGCCTCGGCGGGAAGAAGATTCCGGCGGGGTGAGGGCACCCCGCTCGGCGGGAAGAAGATTCCGGCGGGGTGAGGGCACCCCACTCGGCGGATGGTGTCAGGCGATTTCGGGGGAGAGTGCACGGCGGACGGCCTGGCTGATCTCGGCCATGCCGCACGGTTTGAAGACCAGTTCGGAGATGCCGAAGTCGCGGTAATTTTGTTCGGTGACGACCTCGCTGTATCCGGTCAATAAGACAATCGGCAGTTCGGGGCGAAGTTTGAGCAGTGCTGCGGCGAGCTGAACGCCGGTCATCTGCGGCATGGTCTGATCGGTCACCACGGCATCGAAACGGGCCGGCGCTTCTTTGAAGGCCGCAAGCGCCGCCGCGCAAGTGCCGAATACGTTCACATGATAGCCGAGCATTTCAAGCATCTGAGTGGTGAGTTCGCTCACGATCGGATCGTCGTCGATGACCATGATGTTTCCGCTGCCGCGACTCACCTCGCAAACCGCGCGCTCCTGACAGACTGCGGTCATTTCGGCAGCCGGGAGATACAGCGTAAACGTACTGCCGACACCGGGCTCGCTTTCGACCACAATCTCTCCACCATGCGCGGCGACAATGCCATGCGTGACGGCAAGACCCATCCCGGTGCCTTCGCCGACGGGCTTTGTGGTGAAGAAAGGTTCAAAAATCCGGCTGCGGGTTTCGCGATCCATCCCGGTGCCGTTGTCGCTCACGGCCAACCGGACATAGGGCCCGGCGTGCAATGCCGGATAAAGGTCGATGAATTCAGACTCAAGCTCCACATTATCGAGCCGGACATGGATACGTCCGGCCTGCCCCGGCAGTGCCTGAAAGGCATTGGTGCAGAAGTTCATGACCAC
>CAZGVT010000329.1:0-3377 GCA_964529255.1 uncultured Alphaproteobacteria bacterium
AATGAAATGATCGTATCCCGCAGCGCAGCGCCGTTGAGCGTAAGTTCTCTCGTCCGTAGATTCGATGCGAGTGCAGCAGGGAGGATGACCAATAGAATTCCACCCAGAACAACGGATCGACCGATGAATCGGATCATTCCCTTTCGGAGTCAATCCAGCGACAGACTTTACCTTCGCGAGAATCCAGCAAGTACAAGAATCCGGCGCGGCCCCACGCGGCGGCGCTGACAGTCGTGAGGCCCGTTTCGCGAATTGCCGTCGAGTCCAGGCTCCAAAGCGGCGCGTTCACGATCGGGTTCATGGCTTCCACGCGCCAGGATCTGACCAACACAAGTGACGAGTCAAGCGTTGACACGGAGACGATCGGATGGTCGGACACGACCGGCAGCTTCGAGACTCGATTGAGCATAGGATCCGATTGCCAGACTCCGTAGGCCTCGTCGGTCCAGACCGGACCCAATCCGGCAACAAAACAGAGCGAAATGACCGGACGCAAAAATCCCTGAGCACCGCTGTACGTGGATTGCAGAGCGAACAGGGGATCGAACCGCACTATGCTCCCATGGTCGCGATCAAAAACATACATGTCACCATTCATACCGACCGCCAGTGCTCCGGGTTGCGGAGCAGTTTCATCGGAAGATGCCGGCAGGACGAAACTACCTTGAAACTCCAGCAGGCGCGAAAACCGCTGGACACGTCGATTGCCGGAATCGACTGCCCAAACAAACGGACCTCGATCCGCTTTCACGTCCTCGGGCCAGCGAAATTCACCGTCGCCTCCGCCGTTGCCGCCAACTTCGGCGATCAATTTTCCTTCGGCATTGACTGCAATGAGCCTGTGGTTTCCGGTGTCCGCAATGTACAATGTCCCGTCACTGCCGAGTGAAATCGCTCGCGGATCGCGAAGCGCCACCGAGTCATTCGGCAGAATCAGAGTCGCATCTCTCCATTCCGTCGCGTAAACCGCGGATGTCAAGCAGGTCAAAAAAAGGCAGAGCCAACATGGCCGAGCCACAGCTAAGCAAACCTCACGGGCCGTGAGAGCACGTCTCGATACAGCTCCAGGTACGACGAAGCGGAGCGCTGCCAGGAGAAATCGCGGCTCATGCCCCGCTTTTGAATCTCCGTCCAGCGCTCGCGATGATGATAGGCGGAGTTGGCCCGGCGAATCGCCCACCACAACGCATCGGAATTATAGTCCTGAAACACAAACCCAGTTCCATGCAACGTATCGAAATCGGCATCCACGACGGTGTCGGCGAGTCCCCCCGTCGCTCTCACGACGGGCACCGTACCGTAGATCATGCTCATCATCTGATTCAGTCCGCAGGGCTCGAATTTCGACGGCATCAGGAAAATGTCCGAGCCGGCCTCAATGAGGTGCGACAGATCCTCATCGTATGCCAAACGAACGGCAAAGCGATCCGGATAGACGCGGGAATATTCATAGAACATGTGCTCATAGTACGGTTCCCCGCTTCCGAGTATGACCACTCTCGCCGGAAGCCCGAGAATTTCCGGGATAAGTGGAGCGAGGATTTCAAATCCCTTTTGATGAGCGATTCGAGAGACAATGCCAAGAATCGGAATGTTGTCCTCAACCGGAAAACCGACTCTCCCGCAAAGTGCCTGCTTGTTGAATCGCTTTCCTTCCGGCTTCTCAGAGGAATACCGGTGTGGAATGCGCGTGTCCGTTTCCGGATTCCACACCTCCGTGTCTATGCCGTTGAGAATCCCTTGTAGATGCGAGTTGGACTCACGAAGAACGTTTTCGAGTCCGAACGCAAAATCATAACTGCTCTGAATCTCGCGTGCATACGTAGGTGAAACCGTGTTCAGCGCATCGGCCATCAAGATCCCCGACTTCAGGAAACTAACGTGGCCGTAGAATTCGATCGGTCCACCCGGAAAATACAGCGACTCCGCGCCGCCCATTCTGCCGACCGTCTCGACCGGAAACAGTCCGTGATAAGCGAGATTGTGCAGAGTAAGCAGGCTGCGAGTGTTTCGCCAGCCACTTTGCGCGCGGCGCAGAGTCAGATAGTGCGCGGCCGGCGCGGATTGCCAGTCATTGGCGTGAACGATGTCAGGAATCCAGTCAAGATAGTCACACAACCGATATGCAGCCTGACTCAACGTCAAAAAACGATAGTCGTTGTCAAGGTAATCCTTACCGCTGAACGGATCAACATAGATTCCCGGACGATCGAACAGCGCATCACAACAGAGAAAGTAAGCGGATCGATCCCAATCGCCTGAAGCGACGAACTCAATCGGCAGCTCATTCGCGTGGAAGCTGACGCTCGACGGAACCTTGCCGTTCAGAGCGGCAAACAAGAATTTCTCGCGCGATATTGACCCGTAGAACGGAGTCAGAATGCGGATATCACAGCCCAGACGTGCGAGCGCTTTAGGCAGTGCCGCGCTAACGTCGGCCAATCCGCCGGTCTTGCTGAAGGGGGCAAGCTCAGAGGTCACGAAGAGAACTTTCAGTCCGTCAGTCGACATCGCTGAGTGTTCCCGCTAATCTCACCAGATTCCTGCCGTGTCGCTTGACCCAATAGAGCGCACGATCGGCCCGCGCAATCATCTCTTCGGCCGACTGCATGTCCGCATTGTCAGTGACGCCGCAGGACACGGTCAATGCGCCGATGGATTCTCCTTCCTCGGTCACATATTTTCGTCCTGCGACCGCCTTTCTAATTTTCTCGGCGACGATCAACCCTCCATCGGCGGTGACTTCGGGAAGAATCAGCGCGAATTCCTCGCCGCCGTAGCGCGCAACAAAGTCGATATCCCGCACGGATGAGCGAATCGTCATCGCAATCTCTGCAAGTACCCTGTCTCCCGCAAGATGCCCGTAGGTGTCGTTGTATGCCTTGAAGTCATCGATGTCGGTCATGATAAGTGCAAGCGGCTTCTTATAGCGGCGCGCGCGTTGAAACTCGGTGCGCAACTGGTCCGTGAAGAATCGATGGTTAAAGAGCTGAGTGAGCCCGTCGATGGTCGCAAATCGTTGCGAACGAAGGTGCTTTCGATGCGTATCGAGTAGTTCAGAGAGTTCGTGGCGAAAGATCTCCGCGGCTTCAATTTCTGTGGACAGAAGTTGCAGCGGAGCGTGGTAGAATAGTTTAATGAATCCCAGCCTGGACTCATCCGTCGAAAGCGGCAGCAATAGACCGTAAAGCAGATTGCTCCCGAGCAGCTCGGCCGGATTAGCCAGTTCAGCGGCATTGGCAACGTCCTCAATGACGGCAGTCCGGTCGCGGCGGTAGATCGCAAGTCTGTGCCTCGGAACGATCACGGCTGACGCGACCCGCGCCACGCTCCTCGGGTCTCTCCAAATCCAACCGTCTTCGCGCTCGGGCCAAAAG
>CAZGVT010000330.1:0-3367 GCA_964529255.1 uncultured Alphaproteobacteria bacterium
TGGTCGTGATTCCCAATCGCTCATAGTCCGCTCCGACTATCAGCGTCACATCGATATCCACTAAACTCGTCGAATCTTCCCGCCTGATCCGTTCGCGCGAGATTCCCAACGAGTCCGCCACGATTTCGGCCGGGCCGGTACGACCCGTACGGTCGATCAGCTCGCTCATCTCATGTCTGAAATGACCCGCATTCCGTACTTCGCGCACATCGAATCCCTTCGCGCGCAATCCGGGCGCGATCACCTTTGCAAGCCCTTTCACCCCGCACCCATTCAGCACCTGCAGTCGAATCGGTCGATTGCTGTCTCGTGCCTCAACTTCAACGTCTGTTCGTAAAGTGTCCGCCGCAACGGCGACCGTGCCTGCGACCGCTTGTGTACTCTCAGATGACGTGTCTTGAGTTGGCGCTACGGGAGTTGCCGCCAGAGGCGTGCGTTCCGGCGATGCATGCATCGTCACCGGTTCGGTACGCGCCGACGCTCTTGGCTCCTTGCCAATCGCAACCCAAAGCGCAACACCTGCGAGCAACACCGCAATCGCCGACAGCAGCCATGAGAAGCCACTCACTTGGAACCGAAGGCGAGTTGTTTTGCGTTTAGATTGAGGTGATGGATAGAATCGTCGTGACAAGTGCTGTCAGGAAAGAAAAGACCGAGAGAGGGTCTCGGTCTCAGTACGGATTACCGGATTTCGCTCGACTGTCTGTTCAACACCCGACTAAGGGCGCCAAACGTCATAATCGTAGCCGGCTAAACCTCGCCGTCCCCAACCGTACATACCGTAGCCGGGACTCATATTGCGGTGATAGGAAAGTTGCAGGAAGCTGTTGCGCGTCATCCGCCACTTCAAGTCGGCACCGCCTACAAACTCGGTTCCCGACGAGGCCGGATTCCATTCCGCGGGTCCCGATGGCTGGAATTGATAGCCCAGATGAGTAGTCAGCGTCAACGGATCAGAAACTTTGTAGTCGATGCGGTTCATATAAAGACCACGCGATACACCTGTGCCGCCGTAGGACATATAGCCCATTTGCATCGAATGCGACATTTGCATGCGCGAAGGATCGAGCAAGCCGCGGATTCCGTTGCTCACTGTTACCGGATTGCGGAGATACTCGCCCGTGTCACCTCCCGGCGTCGTACCGCGCCACTGCGAAAATGCCGCCGTCTGTGCCGCAAGCAACAGGCACAGCAGCGGAAATACATGCCTCATTCCAACCTCCTCCCTAACCCACTCATTGTATCGTAAGTTAGCTATTCAGCCGCACTTTGTCAAGCGTCTGCTGCCGCACCCGGCCGCCCGGCTGCGTACCGTTCAGCGTCCCGAAGTTCTTCCTGCGTATTAATCCCGCAGACCTCCCGATACTCCGCCAGATTGGCGGCCTGCACGGTATGACCTAAACGACCAAGAATCCCAATCACATCAGTGAGATAATACTCGCCCTTGGCGTTGTTCGGTCGGACCTGCTTCAGAGCGGGGACGAGGTCCTTCCACTCAAAACAATAAACTCCCGAGTTTATCTCCGATACCCTGCGCTCATCCGGGGATGCGTCCCGTTCTTCAACGATCCGCTCGAACTCGCCCTTGTCGGACCGTAGCACGCGGCCATAGCCCGACGGGTCAGGAGCGATGGTCGTCAAGACCGTCGCTGCCGCACCAGCCCGATTGTGGAATTCAATGAGCTTCTTGACCGTACTCGCCCGCAGCAGGGGCACATCGCCCGACAAGACGCAAGCCGTCCCGGCAAACTCAGCAAGAGCAGGCTCGGCACACATGATCGCATGTCCCGTCCCCAATGGCGGGTCTTGAACTGCAAATGCCACACCCACTCCGGCCAATCGCCTTTCCACCAGTTCACGCTGGTGACCCACGATAACCACTATTTTCACAGGACTTAAGACCTTGGCTGTCCGAACCACCAGTTCAATGAGTGCTCGACCGTTCAGTTCATGAAGGACCTTGGGTAAGTCGCTGAGCATCCGTGTACCCTTGCCCGCCGCCATGATGATGATCGCAAGCTCAGACACGTGTTACACTGACTCTACTGCCTTGACAATTCATAAGTTCCGCCATCAATTCGAACTCCTCACTTGCAGATTATCGATGAGACGGACCGACCCAAGCCGGATCGCGCCGATGAGACGAATCTCGTCCGGTAGAGGCTCTTCCTCAGAAAAGGAATGCTCCCCCACCGCGGTCAAGTAGTCCACTCCGCCGACCGACAAGGCTGAGATCGCGTCGCTCATCACCGCCTTTACCTCTGCCAGAGATCGGCCCCCACCGTCGAAATAACTCCTCCCTGCGGATAAGGCCCCGTGCAGGCGAGTTGCTTCCGCCCTTTCAGACACTTTCAGATAGGCATTGCGGGACGATAGCGCCAGACCGGCCTCAGATCTGACTGTCGCTCCCTCAATGATTTCTACCGGAAAGTCGAGGTCTTTAACCATCTTTCTGATCAGAAAGAGCTGTTGCGCATCCTTTTGACCAAATACGCTCACGTCGGGTTGAACCTGATTGAAGAGTTTGGCGACGACCGTCAGCACGCCTTGAAAATGTCCCGGTCGTTGTGCCCCTTCGAAGAGACCTCCAATCGGCCCGGGATTCACGGTCACCGCCGCGTCATCTCCATAAACCTCCTTCACCGACGGCAAATATACAAGGTCTGCCTGCTCGGCGTCGAGCAGCCGGCAATCATTTTCGATCGGCCTCGGATAGCGAAGAAAATCTTCATTGGGCCCGAACTGAGTCGGGTTTACGAAGATCGAAACGACTGTGTAATTGCATGCAGACCTCGCGAGTCTGATCAGTGAGAGATGCCCTTCGTGAAGTGCTCCCATCGTGGGAACAAACCCAATTCGCTTTCCGGCCGCGCGGGCGCCGCTAACCTCCCGATGAAGCTCAGCACGGGTTTTCACCACTCGCATGAGAAGTGCCTAACCTCGCGATTCGGACTCCACTGACGCGACATCATAGCTCTCAGCTGACGACGGAAATCCGCCGGAACGAACGTCGTTCACCCAAGCCGCGACCGCATCCTTGACCAGTTGCGCGCCATTCAAATACTGCCGCACAAACTTCGGGTGGAACTTCTCGAGGAATCCGAGCACATCGTAATTCACAAGGATCTGCCCGTCGCAATCCACACCGGAACCGATTCCAATCGTAGGAATCTTCACGGCATCGGTGACTTTCCTTGCAAGCGGTGTCGGAATTTTCTCAATTACAACCGCAAAGCAACCGGCCGCTTCGAGAGCCTTGGCGTCGGCGATAATTCGATCAGCTTCATCACGCGACTGCCCCCTGACTCCATAGCCTCCGAACACATTGATCATCTGCGGAGTCAGACCGACGTGGCCCATGACAGGT
>CAZGVT010000331.1:0-3351 GCA_964529255.1 uncultured Alphaproteobacteria bacterium
AGGCGGAAAATGACGCCGCGCTCGTATTCGTTCAGCACGCGCAAGGAGGTGGCGATCACAAAGACCACGAACACCAGAACAAACGCACCGAACGGAACCAAGGGTAACATATTCACTCCTGAATTTACGACCATTATGAGTGGAATCCGGAACCCGGAATCGCACAAATCGTTCGGCTATTCCTCTATCGGTTCGATGTCGAGGCGCATGCCGTTTACCGCCACGACTTTGGCGCGCTGTCCGTCGTTCAACGGCAGGCGAGACCGGGCCTCCCAGAGTTCGCCGTGTACGCGAATTTTCGCGCGGTCGCCGGCGAGAGCGACGACGCCGAGTTCGCCGACGAGACCTTCCGATCCGCTGACGACTTTGCGACGCTGAGCGCGCAAACCCATGCCGACCACAAAGAGAAAGAATGCTGCGGTGAATATCGAGGCGGGAATAATGAGCGACCAATCGACGCGCACTCCGCTCTCGAACGGGTCGAACAGCATGAATGAACCGAGTATCAAGGCAGATACCCCTCCGATAGTGAGCAGCCCGTAACTCGCGATTTTGACCTCCAGCGCAAGCAGGAAGATCCCGAGTCCGATGAGCAACAGCCCCGCCCAATTAAACGGGAGAAGTTGCAGGCTGAAAAGCGCCAGTATCAGCGCTAATCCGCCGACAATGCCGGGAAGCACGGCTCCCGGGTTATACAATTCAAAGAACAATCCATAAACGCCGAGCAGCAAGAGAATGTACGCGATATTCGGATCGGCGATAAAGCTCAGCAGGCGCAAGCGAAATGTCCACGGCATTTCGTGCACGGTGGCACCCATCGTTTGAAGCGTGTCCGTTCCGGCGTCAGTGGTGACCGCGCGTCCGTCCAAGAGGATCAGCAGTGAGTCACGGGATGACGTGACGAAATCAATCACTCCAATAATGAGAGCCTCGGTGTCCGTCGCGGAAGCACTTTCGCGAACCGCCTTCTCCGCCCATTCGACATTCCGCTGACGGCGCTCTGCCAGAGTGCGCGCAAAGGCGGCGGCATCATTCGTCACTTTGTCGGACATCGTCGAAGAGCTGTCGCTCGATCCGGTGCCACCCAATCCGACGGGATGTGCCGCACCGATGTTGGTGCCGTGAGCCATGACGGCCACGTGCGCGGCAAGCGTCAGGAAGACTCCGGCCGATCCGGCGCGGGCTCCCGATGGAGATACAAAGATTACGACCGGCACTCGGGCGGCAAGAATGTCCTTGCAAATCATCCGAGTGGATTGCAAGAGACCGCCGGGAGTATCCAACTCGATGATGAGAGCTTCCGCCCCGCTCTTCTCGGCTTTGGTGATCCCCTGATTGATGACCTTGTGTGCAATCGGGCCGATGGCTCCGTCGAGCGTAATCCAGTGCACCTCCGCAGCGGAGGCGGCCGCGGCCCAGAAGCATAGTGCGATCAACAGCCGGGCGTTCATCACTGATTCCTAGTTTAGCGCGTATCCCAAGCACATGAGAGGGAAACGGGAATCTCCTGATAGCAAGGAGAGTTTCCGAGCGGGTAATGCACGGGTTGTTTGTGCGCGCGCTCTTGATGTCGTTGTGCTAACCCATCTCGGCAAGTCCAAAATATCCTCTATTCTCTATCAGATGCGTCTATCGCTTCAACGTTTCGGTAATCGATGCGAGCAAGTCATTCGTTTCAGACTCGGCAATCGTGCGAAGATCGAACCAAACCAACTCCTCATTGGTCGTCGTCATCACCGGAATGTTCGCGGTTCTCAGCCGCCTTGCCCAGCGTGAGGCGGTTTCGCCCAAGGGCAGGCAAACGACCGCACGGCTCTCAATGCCGACCGCGGGAAGCGTTCCGGACCCGGTTTGAGATTCGCAACGGCGAACCTCAAGCACATTCCAGCTCGTCAGCGATTTCATGTGCTCGCAGAGGGTGGATGCCCGATGCGAAACTGAGTCTACCGTTTCAGAGAGCATTTGCCACGCGGGAACGGCATTCTGCGGGCCACGCGGGTGGAGATACAATCGCAGAGTTGCAGACAGAGATGCAAGTATCAACTTATCCGGACGCAGAACACGTGCCAGCGGAGCCCGTTGCAATGTCCCGACAAGTTTACGGCTCCCAAGGACAATGCCGGATTGCGGACCGCCGAGTGCTTTGTCACCGGAAACCAGCACGATATCGGCCCCGGCTTCGAGACTCTCGCGCACCGTTGGCTCGTACGGAAGTCCCAGCGGAGTCCAATCCCACAAGAGTCCGCCGCCAAGATCGTCGACAACCGGAATTCCATGTTCGTTACCCAGTTCGACAAGCTCGCGAATCGAAGCCGACTCGCTGAAGCCCTCAATTCTGTAGTTGCTGGGATAAGCCCGTAACAACAGCGCGGTTTTTGCCGAAATCGCCGATCGGTAGTCGTCGATGCGCGTGCGATTCGTCGTACCCACTTCGACGAGCTTGGCTCCGGCGCGGCGCATGATTTCCGGAAGGCGAAAGCTGCCGCCGATTTCAATGAGCTGGCCGCGCGCGACGATGACTTCCCTGCCAAAGGCCAACGCGTTGAGGACAAGATACAATGCGGCGGCATTGTTGTTGACAATCATGGCTGCTTCCGCGCCGGTCAATACAGATAGGAGCCGCGAGACGTGGTCTTGACGATTGCCGCGCTCGCCTGTATTGAGTTCAAGCTCGACATTACAGTAGCGCGCAGCATTGAGAAGCGCATTAATTGACACAGGAGCGAGCGGCGCGCGCCCGAGGCCCGTATGCAGCACAACGCCGGTCGCGTTGATCACGCGATGCAGAGTCGGACCACTTAGCTCTTGCAGCCGGTGCTTTATCTGCTCAATGAGTTTGTCGCGATCGGGCTTTGCGGACGACTTTTCGATAGCCCGGCGCGCGCGATCGAGCACTTCCCGGATGACGGCAACGAGAAACTCCGGTCGAATCTGCTCCGACCATGCGGACAGATTCGGATCAAGTCTGAGGGACTCTACCGAAGGGAGTTCGCGATAGAGATCGGACGGAGCCGCCGACATGTCAAAGAGAAGATTCGAGAGAGAGTCTGAAGCCTGAAAATGCCTGAACGGGACGACAAACTCCGTTGGAGCATTTCAGGCCGCCGCGCTCCTGTCCAACGAGCCCAAGCGCCGCTACGAGGTGCTGCACGACTACCGCGAATCGGTCGGGGCGGAGGAGTTCAAGAAGGTCTACGCGAGCTATTTCGATCCCGGCAACCGCCTCGTCGCCGAAGCGCGCATCGGCAACCACAGCCTGCTGGTCTGGCAGCTGGCCGGGCAGAAGCGCCTCGCCGGGCAGTACTACACCCGGATCGAGGAGCGCTGGCTCACCGACGACGTGCCCACCGA
>CAZGVT010000332.1:0-3339 GCA_964529255.1 uncultured Alphaproteobacteria bacterium
GCCGATTCTTCGCGAGCCCCACTGAAACGGATGATCGTACTCAAATTCTCCCGGTTTGGAATAGTCTCCGTACCTGAGCACTTCATCCCGCAAAGGTCGCACCATCTGTGAATGGCAATTGTAGCAGCCCTCGCGGACGTAAATATCTCTGCCCTCCAACTCTAAGGGCGTATACGGTTTCGCCGCCGAGGCATGGATCGGTACATAACTCTTTGGTACGAGCAACGGTCCGATTTCGATAATACCGCCCACCGTCGCGGCAATTGCGGCGAGCAGTGAGAACGCCATCGGCTTGCCTTCAAGAAAGTAGTGCCAGGACGTGCGCGGTGAAAAAGACTCCGGTTGTTGACTTACGAGCGAAGCGGCCTGCGCGGTTTCATCCTCCAATTTGCCCGTTCCGCGGCAGGTGCGCATCAGGTTGTAGACCATCAGCAGCGTACCCGTGAGGTACAGGATGCCGCCAAGCACTCGCATGTGATAAAACGGCAGAATTTTCTGCGTGGTCTCCACGAAGTTCGGATAGCTAAGCAGTCCTTCCGCATCGAACGCGCGCCACATCAACCCCTGCATCAGTCCCGCAGTCCAGATCGGAATGATGTAGAGCAGAATGCCGATTGTCGCAATCCAAAAATGCGCATTGGCCAGAGCTTTGGAATGTAGCTCTCTCTTCCAGAGTTTCGGCATCATGTAGTAAAGCATGCCGAACACAATGAAGCCCACCCAGCCCAACGCGCCGCCGTGAACATGCGCAACCGTCCAGTCCGTGTAGTGAGTCAATCGATTCACGGACTTGATCGACATCATCGGTCCTTCAAACGTCGACATCCCGTAGAATGTCACGGCGAGCACGAAGAATTTCAGGATCGGTTCTTCGCGCACCTTGTTCCATGCGCCGCGCAAGGTCAACAGGCCGTTTAACATCCCGCCCCATGACGGCGCGATGAGTATCAGACTGAAGACCATTCCCAACGTCTGCGCCCAGTCCGGCAGCGCCGTATAGTGCAAGTGGTGCGGTCCGGCCCAGATATACACGAAAACCAGCGCCCAGAAGTGAATTACTGAGAGCCGGTAGCTATAGACCGGCCTGCCGGCGGCCTTCGGCAGGAAGTAGTACATCATCCCCAGAAACGGCGTGGTCAGGAAAAACCCGACTGCATTATGGCCGTACCACCACTGCACGAGCGCATCCTGCACGCCGGCGAAAACGGAATAGCTCTTGAAAAACGACACCGGTAAGGCAAGCGAGTTCACGATATGCAGCATCGCAATCGTGATAATCGTCGCGATGTAGAACCAGATCGCAACATACAGATGCCGCTCCCGTCTCTTCGCGATAGTCCCGAAAAAGTTCACCGCAAACACGACCCAGATTCCCGCAATGGCGATATCAATCGGCCACTCGAGTTCCGCGTACTCCTTGCTGGTTGTGAATCCAAGCGGTAGAGTAAGCGCAGCGGAGACAATGATCAACTGCCAGCCCCAGAAGTGAATCTTCGACAACGCGTCAGAGAACATTCGCGCCTTGAGCAGCCGCTGAGTCGAGTAATAAACAGCCGCGAAAATTGCATTCCCGCCGAATGCGAAGATCACCGCATTCGTGTGCAGCGGTCTCAGCCTGCCGAATGAGAGGAACGACTGGCCGAAGTTCAGTTGCCAGAACGCAAGCTGGGAGGCGATGATGACTCCCACGAGCAAGCCGACCACGCCCCACACGATGGTGGCGATGGCGAATTTTCGCGTGATGGCATCGTCGTACTGAAAGGTTTCGAGTGTGCCGGTGTTGGGGGTACTACTCATGTCTTTTCTGGATTTTTGGTAGAACGGTCGGGAGAAGTTTCGGCTCTCCGAGAATCTTGCGGTTTAACGGAATTGGAGTCCAGCAGCATGCGTTGAGCGGGGGATTCGAGGTCATCGAATTGGCGGCGCTTGTTGGCCCACAGAAACATCAGCACGAAGATCAGTGCCAATAGCAGCGCCGCCGGCAGGAGGAAGTAGACAATATTCATATTTGACCAGAACTCATCTCAAAAATACTCCTGCTGTTGCGAGCGTATGGTAGGGGGGGGTCTCTGTGCCCGCCCGCGAAACGCCTTGTCCGATAACTCCGAGGTGGGTGGGCTCTGCCTGTCCAGCGCAAGCTGTTCCACGGGCGGAGCCCGCCGCTAGTATATGGATAATTCGACGGGCGGAGCCCGCCGCTAGTATTCGCCGCGCGGGGTGCCCTCACCCCGCCGGAACCTATCATACTCTATGCTCGACTCGCAATCAGCAGCGCCGTCAGCGAAGACACCGGCATCAGTACCGCCGCAAGTAAGGGACTGACCAAACCCGTAATCGCCAGCGCCGCTCCGGCGAGATTATAGGCAATTCCGATGCCGATATTCAACCGCACAATGTTCATCGCGCGCCGTGATATACACAGCGCGGACGCAATAGCCGCAGGTCCGGCTTTGGAAATGAACACATCGGCGGCGTTTCTTGCGATATCTGCTGATCCCGCAGCGGAGATTCCCACCGTCGCGCGACTCAGGGCCGCCGCATCGTTCACTCCGTCACCGGCCATGGCTACACAAATGCCGTTTGATTCAAGGGCTTCTACTCTGGCGAGCTTGGCTTCCGGCGAGACTCGTCCCGCAAAAGTGGAAACGCCGACTTCCTTCGCGACCGCCTCAACCGTCAGCGGATCATCGCCGGAGAGCATCTCCACCTCGATCTCTCGCGAGACAATCCGTTGCACTGCCGATGCTGACTCCGCGTGAATCTCATCGCCTAAAACGATGGACGCAACGGCCTCGCCGTCGAGTCCCACATAGAATCGCGTTTGGGTTCGCTTGGCCGACTGCACGTCATTTTCGCCAAGCGAGTCCGGAATCAGAATGCCGGATTTTGCGAGATAGTTCTCCGTGCCCACGACGTAAGCCCGTCCTTCAACGGTGCCGCTGACTCCTTCGCCCGCCGCAAGCGTGACATCGGAAGCGTGCAATCCGTTCACGGATACATCTTCAAACGCAGTCGCATAAACATGTCCCGATTGACGCTCAATAGCTGCCACGTCCCGCATCGTTCGCGAGTAATGAATTGGCGACAAGTCGAGACTGAAAATCGTCTGCACTCGCTGCAACTGCCCGTGTGTGAGCGTCCCCGTCTTGTCGAGAATGACATGTCTCACTTTCGAGAGCCGTTCGACACCGTCTGCACCCTTGATGAAAATGCCCGCACGTGCCGCTCGGCCCATGGCAACGGCAAGCGTGACGGGAGTCGCAATCGCCAGCGCACACGGGCAGGTTACCACCAGGACCGCCGCCGCTCTCCACAAATACATTTCCGAATCAAGAAAGT
>CAZGVT010000333.1:0-3335 GCA_964529255.1 uncultured Alphaproteobacteria bacterium
ATCTCGACGGCGAGCTGCTGGGCACGACTCCGTTAACCAGGCCGCACTTTCTCTCGCCCGGCAAACACGAATTGCGCATCACTCATCCCTCATTGCCGACGTTGGAGAAGACCGTGCTCGCCGGTGCGGGCGATACGCTGGAAATTAGTTGTGATCTGACCAGATCGGAACTGCTGGTCAATGGCACTCACGGGGGTTCGCGTTGAAACTGTTGTTGATTGTCGTGCTGATGCTTGCCGTGAATCTCTACGCGAACGAAACGGACAGAGCAGCATTGGATTCCGCATTTCAGGCGGGCGATTACGAGCGCGTGGAGCTGCTCGCGCTGCGCCTGTTGCAGGATCGCGCGTCGCTCACGCCGGATGAGCAGATCGGTATTCATCTCACGACGGGTTATGCCCTGATTATGCTCGACCGCGAGCCCGCGGCCCGCGAGCACTTTGCCGACGCGCTTGAATTGAATCCGGAGCTGAAACTCGATCCCGTGGAGGTGAGCCCGAAGTTTCGCGCGGTATTCGACGATGTAAAGCAGGATCGCGAGGCCTCAAAGGAGCCGGACGTCATCTCAAAAACGCTCGAATCGGCGGCTCTCGGATTGCTGCGCCCGTCGCGAACATCTCATGCCCTGAACTTGCTGCTGCCGGGTGCCGGCCAACTCAACGAAGAGCGTTATGTTCGGGGCGCGGTTTGGATCGGATTGCAGGGAGCGGCGACGGCGTTTCTGGTCGTCAAACTGTCGGATCAAAAGGACTCCCGCGACGCGTATCTTGCCGCGACGGATCCGGCGGATATCGCCGCGAAGTATGACGATTATGATCGCGATTACCGCGCAGTCTGGCTGGCGGGATTTGCCGCCGGGGCGGTGTATGTGGCTTCACAGGTCGACCTGGCGTTTATGCGTAGACCTGAATTGCGGCTTGGGTCGTTGCGGACAGCGGACGCAGGCGTTGAAATGTGCTGGAGGTGGTGAGGAAGAAGGGGGGCGTCGCTGAGGGCGCTTTGGTGCTTGCGCACGGGGTGCGCAGCATAGCGAATGAGCATAACAGTCAGGCGAATAGCCTGACTGTTTAATTCCATAATAAATAAGTATTAAAAGGTCTGGTACGCGGGTTGCTAATATGTTAGCCAGAGACAAGTAGGCGGAACTCTGCCGCCATGGGGCTATACAGTGAAACCACACCTGAGGATGGAGAACATGAGACCGAAATTTTTCTTGCTGCTGGCCGGATTGATGGCGCTCTGCGCGGCAGCGTTTGCACAGCCCACGGGTACAATCGAGGGCTTAGTGCTGTTGGGGGACCCGATGGAAGGGCCGGCGGTCGGAGCTACGGTCATTGCGCTTGACAACATGCGCCACGACTCGCTGGTAACGACGACCGACGAAGAGGGCGAGTTTACGTTCCCGGATATCATGGCGGGTCATTGGATTCTGCTTGCCCATCTTGAAGGGGCGGGTAATGGATTCGCCGATGTCGATGTTCACCCGGAAGAGGTCGTCAATGTTACGATCGTGCTGGGGAACGACGATCCGCTGGATGACGGTTCGGTGGAAGGCACGGTTACGCTTCCGGACGGGCAAGTCGTTCCTGAGGCGTGGGTGCACTTGAATGGCTTCCGCGATAATCATCACGGCCATGGAGAGCACTACGCGACGTTCACCGATGAAAACGGAGCATTCTCCTTCCCCGCAGTTCGTCCCGGACCGTACAATATCTCCGCAGGCGCTCCCGGACAGGGATTTGCCGTTGCTCAGATTGAGGTGCTGCCGAACCAGCCGACGGTCGTCGACCTTGTTTTGGGAGACAACAACGGTGGCGGCCATCACAATGACTGGGACTCTATCGCGGTGACAGGCACCGTGGATATTGACACGATCATGGATGATCGAGGCATGGTGTTTATCCGCTATGAACTCGACACGGACGGCGATGGAGAGCCCAATTGGGTACTCGATTTTGGCCCACCGAACTACGATCCGGGCAACGGCGCGACGCGCCCGGACGACGGCGATGTGGTCACGATTACCGGTATGGTGCGCGACAACAATCCGTTCGGTCCGGACATGATCTGGGTGATGACGATTAATGGCTTGTTCTGGCGCGAAGGGCCGGATGGTAACGGCGGCGGCGGTGGCGGCCACCACGGAGATTCGCTTGAAGTGGTCTCTCTGGAAGGCGTCGCGATTGTGATTCAAGAAGATCCGGCTCGTCCCGCTCGTTATTTCATCGACGTTGACGCCGACGGAGCCGCGGACTACCGCTTGTGCTTCGGCCCGCCGTGGTATAATCCGCCGGGTGGTGCGCAGCGTCCAAATGACGGCGATGAAATCACGATTGTCGGCGGTCTGCTGGCGTATGGCGAACCGCAGATGGTCGTTGTCTATGAGATCAATGGTATGTTCTGGCGTCAACCGGGCCGTGGTCATGGCGGGCACGGCGGTGACGGCCGTGGTTGCAATCCGGACAGCCTGGTTCGCACCGAAGCCGCAGGCAGCGCGATTGTCCGCACCAATGACGGGCAGCACACGCATTACTTCCTCGACACCGACGGCAACGCAGAGCCGAATTACATTCTCGATTTCGGCCGTCCGGACTATGATCCGGGCAATGGTGCGACCCGTCCGGAAGATGGCGACGAGGTATTCATTGTCGGAGGCATGTTCGATTGCGATCGTGTGCCTTTCCCGGTGATTGTGGTGTATGAGATCAACGGCATGTTCTGGCGTCAGCCGGGCGATACGGTTGGATTGGGTGCGCCGCTTTCGGTGACGGATCCGGTGCCGCTTGAAGTACCCGCGACTCACTTGACGGCGTCGAACTATCCGAATCCATTCAACCCGGTGACCACGATTGAGTATTCGATTCCGGCGGCGTCGCTGGTGACGATTCGTGTATTCGATCTGCTTGGCCGCGAAGTTGAGCTGTTGTTTGACGGCTTCCAGTCCTCCGGCACCTATCGCCTGCAGTGGAACGCCGGTGACAACGCCACAGGCATCTACTTCTATGAAGTGCGTGCCGGCGGTCAGTCGTTCATTCAGCGGATGCTGCTCATGAAATAGGTGAATCCCTCTCGGTTATAGTTCGGGATTGCCTTAAAGCCCCTCTTCGGCAGGAAGAGGGGCTTTGCTTTTGGGGGAAAGACACGTACCGACAGAACGGGAGTGATGGCAATTGCGCAAGTGGTTCGACGTTAGTAAGGCGAAGGGTTCACACTCAAACACTAGAGAGTATCCCAAAAACATGAGAGGGGATCGCGCTACCGAACTCGCCGAGGCGCCCGCCCCTGGGTGCCTGGAAGGCGGGTACCGGAGTGTCTCAGGTTCCGGCGGGGTGAGG
>CAZGVT010000334.1:0-1879 GCA_964529255.1 uncultured Alphaproteobacteria bacterium
GCCTGACTTGCAACGCCTCCGCAATTCGCAGGGATTGCCCGCTCTCGCTCGGTTGCAGGGCATTGATCGACACCGTGGTGAGCGGATAACCTCGCAAGCTCATCACATTCGCAGCATTTACCGGCGGCAGCGGATGCGCGAGCACCTCAGCGATTAACGAATCACTGAACTCACCCGGCTGCGCCTCCCGCCATTGGACAGACTCGACAGAGATCTCCACGCTCCCGGTTCCGAACGGCACAGCCCACAACCAACCTCCGCTATGCGGTCTTGCTTGTTCGTCCGCCAGCGGGTTCTCCGCAATATCCGGCTGTGCGACACTCGTTGTCCGGATAATCGCTCCATGCGCCGTGGATTCGACGACATGCAACTCGATGCCACGGCAGGACGCCTGTGCAATGGATGATTGGGCGGCGCGCGAAGCTGGCACACCGGCAATCAGGTACAGACCGAGCATCAGGCTCAATCCGCAATTTACATAGAATCGGTCAGAATGCATTAGGGCCTCAGTGGATTACAGGCGAGAGTCCGTAAAGTGGAACAGGCAGAGTGAACAGAGTTGCGGATCTGCCGGCACGTCCTCTTGACGGTGCGGCAGTGGAGTTACAGGTCGTTCAGGAAGAGGAAGATTGAGTGCCGACAGGGCCGTCCAGCGATCCGAGCCTTTGAGTGATGTCTCGCAGTTCCGCTCCGGCGGCGCTCAACTGCTGCCGCATGACCGGAATCATCTCCAGCAACATGCGGAACTCCTGGACCTCGATACTCGAATAGACTGCTCCGCGAGTTCGCTTCTGGTCACGGAGCCAACTCAGCAATAAGCGTGAAACGGATACCGGTTCAACCTGACTCACGGTTTCGTGTCCGAAAATCAACGCGATCTGGTGGAGTGACTCCCGAATATCGTCAACCGTCTGGCGGCCGGTGAGCTGCTGCTCCTGCAGATACTTTCGAAGATTGATCCTCACCGATGCGGTACCGCTGGACGATTTAAAAACGCGCCCGATCATCGTCCGGCTCAGTGCCTCGACATCCCCACCCACAACGTCGTGCGCAATGATGTCCATCGCACGCAAGGTGCAATCGACAGCCGTCCCTTCGATCTGCAAGGTCAGCCGGGCATTGAGCATCGACTGTTTGACCTGACCGAGAATGCACAAGTGCTCATCTGTGGTCAGTTTGACGCCGGACAAATCACCACGAATTCTGACCGTACCGCGCGCATCGATCACGCTGCCTTCTTCGATATAGCCCTCAACAACCAGCGGAGCTTTGGTGCGGATTCGCGAACCTGCGTACAGGTTGCCGCGAATAATGAGCGGTTCTGCAACATCGAGGTCATATTTTAGAGAAGCAGTGAGGATTTCGCACGGGGTCACGGAGACCAGCAATCTTGCCGGCACAAGATCGCGCGCATCTCGCGCCCGCCGGTCCAGCGGAATCCTGCGGTATCTCACGAGTCCGTCTGCAGTGGCAACGACTCGCGCGCCGGTGCTTGTGCGCTCCGCGCCTTCTCCGGCCTCCAGCCTAACTTCTACTCCGGGTCGCGGTTCCAGCTCAACGCCCAACAGATTTCGTCCTGCTCGCCGGCCCGGTCTTGCGGCCCCCACCTCGACAAGAATATCTCCCCGGCTGACCGGATGAGTACCGATCCATGCCGATTCCTCGACGAGACTCTCTTTCAGCCCTACACCGTAATTGACTTGGGAGTGAATCCCAAAGTCCGGCAGCTCACCATTGGCGATCTGTAATCCAAACACCGGCTCGTATGTTTCGTTAAGCCGCGCCAGTGCCTCTTTGAGTCTTGCCCAGTCGATCAATCCCAAGTCCACGCCGGTCATTGCAACCCGGGTTTGAATCTTGTCAAACGTCAGCAACTGCT
>CAZGVT010000334.1:1889-3329 GCA_964529255.1 uncultured Alphaproteobacteria bacterium
TCGAACTCATCAAATGGATACAAGTCCGCTTCAAGGATCTTATCCGAAAATTGACTCCCCTCCGCCGAAGTCATCGGCAGCAGCCGGAATTGCGGGGCGCCGGAGCAGATGGACTTTTTGACGAGTTGAATCTGAACATCGACGCCATCGTCGAAGGATTCTCGCTTCAGCAGCTTCGTGTATTCGAGCAGTCCATCCGGAACACCAAACTGCCTCGCCAGTTCCGATTTAACATCTGCTAAACGCTGGGAGATGACGGCGGCACTAAGGATTGGCCCGGGAAATCGGACTTGAACCTTCCATGTGTTATATCCCTGGCTTGTGACCTTCATACCGCCTTCCTAAGTTTCGACTTGCCTACCCGCTGCTGGGCCTCCCAGATGAGCCTAACAACAAGTTGCAAACGGCAAGCCGAATGCCGCCGCGGGGCAAGGAAAGGTGGTCAAAGAACGAGTCCTGCGGGGGCCTTCAGACCGCCATGCGAATTCGATGGTATCGCAACCCATCCTCAAGCAGTCTCAACCGACAAAGCGAAGCGTTCAGTGCTCGGTCAAGCTCAGGCGCTACCACGGCTTCGTGAGCAACGGATTTGAGCGCATGGACAAAAGCGATCCCCTCTCGATCGTACCCGATTCCCACCTCGAGTAGCTCTTGTATCGATATAACTTGAGCTGCCTGAGGTCCGCCGAGACCGGGTTTCTTGAAGGCATCCTGCAACAAGAACGGCACCAGCGGGTCTAATTTCAGGAAGGTATGTGGCAAGCTTCCATTCAGGATATCGACCCAAGGCCGGAGTTCAGCGAGTCGAGGCAAAGCAGATAGCGCCTCCCTTAGAACGGGATAGAGCACTCGTCTGGAAACAGAGTCCCAGAACTCCTCTCGATTCTCAAAGAACGCGAGAAGTGCTTCACTAGGCGATGGAATCTGGATGTCTGGGTCGAAACCTGTCAACTTGATTATGTTCAGTGATTCCCATCGACAACTGGATGTGAACCTCTCGTGCGAAACTCGCTGGCGATAACTCAAATCATTGAATATTATTAATTTAAGAGATTCTTGTCGGCCAACAGCATGCAAACACATTAGTATATGGATTTAGCAGTAAAGATTCAATGTCCAGATGGCAGCCTCGAATCTTTTGACTCTCGTCGCCCGGGAACCTGTGCAGAGTTTGCCGGTTGTACTTTACGGGCACCGGCGCGGAGCGGGTAGCCGGAGCGTGTCCAGATTTTCTGTTATCGCAAGGAGCCGACAATGCAATCAAAATTAGCAATTCTGCTCGCCGGGGTTTTGTCCATTATGAGCTTAACCCTCACGGCGGCGGCGAAGTCAAAATCAACCACCTTCCTCGGTATCGTACCGGGGGAGATTACCTCTGCCGTTGCCGAGGACTATGGTGTCAAGGCGGGCGAAGGAGTAATTGTTGAAGGCGTCACCGAC
>CAZGVT010000335.1:0-3054 GCA_964529255.1 uncultured Alphaproteobacteria bacterium
AGAATGGTCGTCGACTCGCTGCGCTTCACACGCGCAACCTCTTCCGCCTGTGCGGCAACCGGCATGTTCTTGTGCACGATACCGATGCCGCCTTCGCGCGCCAGAGCAATGCACAGAGCAGATTCACTGACAGTGTCCATGGCGGCGGAAACCAGTGGAACGTTAAGTTGAATATTGCGACTTAGTCGACTGCGCACGTCGACCTCGCTCGGCAGAACTTCCGAACGAGCCGGAATCAACAGCACGTCGTCGAAGGTCAGTCCGTCGCCCCGTACTTTTGCGGTGTCCATGAGAGGGGTAGAGATTACTTGAGTAAATTCAACAGATCAGCCAAGCATTTTCTGAAAGAACGAGATGTACGTGAGCGTCTGGCGCGTATTCCCCGCCAAGAATAGAAATACGACTCCAAGCGCAACGACAACAGCAAGTCCCGTGAGCATGATTCTCGGCATGGTCGTACCAAAGCCGGTTCGCATCGCGCTGAACAACCTTAGAATGCTCCACGCACCAACGCCGCCGCAAATCATGAGCGCCCAACTTCTGAACTCAGGAGAGTCCAGCAACCGGTAAAATATAACCCCCACGGGCAACAGCAGCAATAGCGCTGCAAAGGACCACAGTACATAGTTCGCGGATTGCCAGGAATCCACCCGCTCGCGGAACGGGAGCGAACAAATTCGCACGCACACGGTGAGCACCAGAAAAAGAATTAAATACGCAAGAGTAAAATACCCCACCGCCCTCCACGGCTCCCAGATTAACGTGACCAACGAGGCCTTCAATCCGGTCCAGGGCAAGAGCTGCGTGAGTACAAAGTCAAACCCAAGATCCATCCGGCGCGCAAACAGAAGTGACTCTGTCAACAACGCAAGCGTGACGCTCTCAAGGAGCCATAACAATAGCGGCTGTGCCGTGTGCAGAAACCGGCGATAGCGAAGATCCGAATAGAAACCGTGGGCATGCAGGAATACTCGCTTGAGATTCTGCCGGAATACGTTGTTCCTGCGCAATTCAAGGGAGAGCAGCAGAATTCCCGCAAGCCCAATGGCTGGGAATGCCGCAGGTGAAGGCTCCGGTATCGGTTCCGGGTTCGGCGGTGACACCTGCCCGGTCTGGGCGAGGTCGCGCAACTTGAGAAATGCAATCCGCTCTTGACGATTGAAACTTGTGACGCCAAACGTGTACAGATGCGGGTCCGTCTCTAACGGTTGCGAAAGCAACGGGGAGCAACCGTGATAATCACTGAATGCGTGTACGACGAATCCGTCAGCCGACGATTGATTCTCAATTTCCAATATTGCGCGCACGAGCAACTCCGCCTGCCGCACGATTCCGCTGGAACTCTCGGAACTCCCTCCGCCGGCGAAGCCGGCGAGCGCTCCCACGTGCGAAAAAATCAAAGGTCTTGCATTTCCCGGCGGCGGAATGTCCACACCTTTGCGATCGAGATCCAGTGCGAGCATACCGACATCCGCGGCAGTTGGGACCATATCCAGCACGGCCGTTTCCGCATAACAAGGCAAACCGCTTCGACTGCGGAATTTCTCACGGAGCCATTCGGCGAATGACTGTGCACGTTCGTCCGACCAATCAAGATGGCCGCCGAGACTCCAAGCCAGCACACTGGGATGTGACTGAAATCTAACCACAACCCGATCGACCGCCTGGTCGACAAGAGCACGAAACGTATTTGACGCGAGGACTTCAGGGGGGACCCAGTTCACTCCGCACTCGACCATCACGAGTAGTCCCATGCGATCGGCAAGATCGAAGAGATCTTGCGAGGGTGGTCGGGATGGCACGCGAATCGTATTGATCTTGAGATCTTTCATCATCGAAAGATCGCGCTCCATCTGGCTGCGCGAAATCGCCGCCCTTCCGCGTGATGCCTCGGGCTCGTAATCCATCGCGCGAACTCGCAATCGCTCGCCATTGAGGAATAGATCGCCCAACCGAATTTCCAATCGTTTGAAACCGATAACACGACTTAGAGTGTGCAGTGTATCGGCGGCAATAAGTGACGCCCGAAGAGTGTACAGTCGCGGTCCGGACGGAGACCAGTATTGAGGGTGTATCGCTCCCAGATTCATTTTCACGTTGAACGCCGTCCCGGAAGTCTGGGCAATCACCTCCGATCTGCTCTCAGCAATCACGCTCCCTGAGGAATCCACGAGTTGCACGAGTATTCTGGGGTCGGGGCTCTCGCCGGTTGAATCCGCACTCTGCGGGCTTGCGGCATATCGTGCAATCCTGACGGTGACGTCGACCAGCACTTGTGTCGTGTCTTTGCCGTAAGTTTCCGAGAGGATAAGATCCTCCAGCGACCAGTCAGGTACGCAGCGAAGGTGGACTCCGGAAAATATCCCGCCATAGTTCACGGGTTGGAGCAGGCGCGGCGCGACCGGCAAAGTGGCATCGGGCGAGAGTTTGTTGCTCACCTTGAGGATTAGCTCATTTGCACTGCCGAACTTCACGTGCTCGCGTGTCACGTCGCAGACGTAGCCGATACCACCGCCGGAATGCGAGTAGATCAGCCGCCCGTTCAACCACGTCTCAACCGAATAGTGCGATTCAGGAACATGCAATTGAAAGCGGTATTTCTTGAGGGAGTCCGCTAACGTAAAGGAGCGCCGGAACTGAGCATCGGCATTCTCGTCCGAATAGCAGCCCGGTAGCCACCCGGCAGCCCATCCCTTGCCTTTATTGTCATTGGTTTCCCAGGCACCGCTCAGGTCAATCACGACCTGATAAGGACTCGACGCAAGCGTAAACGCCGCAGGCGAAGCCGATTCCCGCTGCTGGTAGAATGTCAAACCCTCGGCGTAGTTAGCCCGGAAGGCCAGCGCGAGGGTCAACAAAAAAATCGTTCGCCATGAAGACGGTATATGCAGACTCATTCTCCCGAGAGTTAATGTCCTGAGAGTTCGTGATTCATCTTCAGAATCTGTAAACACAGGCGCACCGTCATCTCCATGTCCTTTACATGAATATGCTCGTTAGTCGTGTGCTCATCCGTCATCCGGGTTCCAATCACCACCGCGGGAAGACCCTTCT
>CAZGVT010000335.1:3064-3281 GCA_964529255.1 uncultured Alphaproteobacteria bacterium
TTGTAGACATTCGCATTCGTACCGCCGCCAATCGCCAACGGGTGCATGATCAATCCGAGGCTCTTGCCGGCCGACTCCACCAAACGATAGGCCATCGAGTCCGCCGGAATATTCATCGCATTGAATTCCCGCTTGATCGTCTCGCGAAAACTCGCCGTCAACGTCGTTCCGTTGACCGTTTTGACATACTTCTTCACGGCCTTTTCGAAACAGCTCG
>CAZGVT010000336.1:0-3245 GCA_964529255.1 uncultured Alphaproteobacteria bacterium
AAATAATTTCGCCAGGTGGACTCCGGACTCGCGCCGGCAGGTTTTCGACAAAATGCTTGGCTCGATCGGCTATGCGGCGTTCGGGATTTGCGCGATTTCGCTGCTCGTTGCGGGCATCGGAATCATGAATATCATGCTGGTTTCGGTCACCGAGCGAACGCGGGAGATCGGCTTGCGCAAGGCGCTGGGTGGAACGCGATCGTCAATCCTCCGCCAGTTCCTGATTGAAGCGGTCATGCTTTCCGAGGTGGGTGGCATTGTCGGAATCGCCATCGGCTACGGGATCGGTTTCGGGCTCAGCAATTTCATCAATTATCCGGCTCCCGTTCCGGCGTGGTCGGTGATCCTCGCAATCATATTCTGCTCGGTCGTAGGCGTGGGTTTTGGGATGTGGCCGGCGATCAAAGCCTCCCGTCTTGACCCGATAGAGGCGTTGCGTTACGAATAGGCTGCCGGCCGACCAGGGCTCAGGACAACACTCTGGGCGCGTCGTCCCGGACATCGCTCACGTCTTCGCAAGGCGAATGTCCGGGAACTCCCGGCCTGCATGGGACTCACGGAAAGAGCCCCTGCCCCCCTTTCTATTTCCCCCCGTCAGAATGGGGGAAAGGTCGTGCTGCACTTGTTGCGAACGCAAGAGAGATTCCGCGAGGGTAACGCACGCGCAGTCTGAAACATTTGCTGCGGTATGGCTATCAGATAGAAGGAAGGCAGCGACAACACTTGTTCAAGGTCAGCCGTTACTGGGACCATCTGATACTCGGAGTGCTTCGCAAGGATTGGTGGCCGTGTTATCAGGCGTATCCGGACGGGCAAAGTGAGTCGCGTTAACTAAAGAAAGATGAGAGAGGATGAGATTTTTAAGTGCAACTTTCTTGCTGCTGCTGAGTTCAATGACCATGGCTGAGACTGCAAGCGATCTTCCGCTCGAGGAGTTTTTCAAGACCTACCGTGTAGGAAGTCTGTCGTTTTCTCCGAACGAGAGTGAGTTCGTTTTCGTTTCGGACAAGAGCGGCAAATTCCAGCCGTATATCATGCCCGTGCGCGGTGGAGAGTGGCGGCAACTGCTCGAAACCGAAGACGTGATTTTCGCCGTCTCCTGGTGTCCGACCAACTCTGATCTCATCTTCTTCATGATGGATAAGGGAGGAGACGAGAACTTCCACCTTTACAAAACGACTCCCAAGGGAGGCACGCACGAGGATCTTACGCCATGGGAAGGCAAGCGCGCCAATCTCGTGGGTTGGTCCAAGAACGGCCGATATCTTTACTACAACTGCAACAAACGCGACGACCGATTCATGGACACCTATCGTCTGGACGTGACGACGATGCAGGCGGAACTGGTGTTCGAGAATAACACGACCTTCGGCGTTGATGCGATTTCGCCCGACGACAAGACGTTCATCCTGAACGAGTTTTTGAACGTGACGTCTTCCAATCTTTACACGTATGACGTTGCGACCAAGGAAACCAAGCCGTTTACTTCGCAGGCGGACGGCGAGGCGAATTATGGTTTCGCTGATTTTTCGCCCGACGGCAAGACGTTTTATATCTTGACGGACAAGGGCTCCGAATTCACGAAGCTGGTCTCTTACAGCCCCGAAAGCGGTGAGTGGAAGACGGAGCTGGAGACTTCATGGGACGTGGAAAACGCGAGTTTCAGTTTCAAAAACTCGTATTTTATGGTCGCCGTGAACGAGGGTGGGCGCACGAAGTTCAGTATCAAGGATGTAAAGAGCGGCAAGTCCCTTGAACTGCCGCCGCTTCCCGATGCCGAGATTATTCCGGTGGGATTCAGCCGCAGCGAGCGCTATTTGAGAGTGTTCGTCAATGCGGATAACATTCCGGGTGATCAGTACCTGGTTGATATGAAGTCGAACGAACTGGTCAAGCTGACCAATCTGTTCGACAACAGCAAGCTCGCACCGAATATGCTGGTCGAATCGGAGCTGATTCATTACAAGAGCTTCGATGGTAAAGAGATTCCGTGCTGGTTGTACAAGCCGAAGAACATGCCGCAGGCGAAGTCCTACCCGGTGGTGCTCGATATACACGGCGGCCCGATGGCACAGCAGAAGCCGTTCTACAATCCGTGGACACAGTTTCTAGTGAGCCGAGGGTACATTGTTGCCGCACCGAATGTGCGCGGTTCGACAGGATATGGGAAGTCCTACTATCTTGCCGACGACCAGAAGTGGGGCGAGGAACCGTTGCAGGACGTCGTGAGTCTGAAGCGGTATCTGGGCGGAATAGAGAATGCGGACACGTCGCGTACGGTGATCTGGGGTGGTTCGTATGGCGGCTATATGGTGTTGGCGGGACTGACGTTCACTCCGCAGGAGTTTGCCTTAGGGTTGGATTGGGTGGGCCCTTCAAGTCTGTTCACGCTGATGCGCTCGATACCGCCGTATTGGGAGCCGTATAAGGCGTACTTTCATCGCGAGGTCGGCAATCCGGATAATCCCGCGGACAGTTCGAGAATGTACCGGCAATCACCCGTGTACTTCGCGGACCGGATTCAGCGGCCGTTGTTTATCGTGCAGGGCAGAAATGATCCGCGTGTGAAGGTTGCCGAATCCGACCAGATCGTCGACGCCGCTCGCAAGAACGGGAAGCAGGTCGAGTATATGATTTTTGAAGATGAGGGCCACGGTTTGCGCAAGCGCGAGAACAAGTTGAAGGCGTACAGTGCGATGTACGATTTCATGGAACTGCATCTGGACCGCAAGCAGACGGATGAGCCGCGAAACTGAATGACGACGGACATTCGCAGGAGTAGACTTGCATCCGGATTCCGGGCGGGTAACGCGCGATTAAATCTCCCGGTGTTTCATATCCTACGGCGCTAACCCACCTCGGCGAGAGGTTTGGTTTCGAAACCAAGTGACAATGTGAGCTCGCGGTGTTTCTCCGCACACCGCGTGTTCCCTCCGGCCGGGTGAAATATCCCGGACGGCGATGTGAAAATCCCCCCGCAATTTGCGGGGGGATTTGTGTTTCACAGGGTTGCCGTGAACCGAGAGACGACTCAGAGTTTCAGCCGCTTAACCTCAAGCACTTCGGTATCCGCCTTCCGGGCACCCGGGGACGGGCGCCTCTGCGAAATCTGGAACGCAATCCCACTCTCATGTTTTTGGGACAAGCACTAGCGGAGTGACTTACTTGGAGTGATGGTTCGCCTTTAATTCACTAGGGGCAGGCTCTGCCTGTCCAGCGCAAGCTGTTCGACGGGCGGAGCCCGC
>CAZGVT010000337.1:0-2053 GCA_964529255.1 uncultured Alphaproteobacteria bacterium
ACCTATACGCTGACCTCCACGCTCTGCTCCACCACCATGGGCCGCTGCTGCTATCAAGGCGGCTATTGCTGTGCGGAGACCCTCGAAGAAGAGTGTACGACGCTCAACGGCGTTTGGGTTGCCGGCGAAACCTGTGCAAACCCCTGCACGATCCAATGTCCGTTGACCTGTGGCCCGCAGGACATTCTGGAACCGGCGGAGAGCGATAGCGTTAACTCCGGCCATTGGGATCCAACGGGCGGATGTAACTCCGATTCAAGTATCTTCTATAGCATTCCATCCAGCATTACGATTGCCTGCGATGATACCGTCTGCGGTCGCCTGTTCGCCCGTGCTATCGGTTCACGTGATACCGATTGGTGGACGCTTGTCCTGACTGATCCCGCCGGTACCGACGTTACCTGGAGCGGAATTTCCGAATTGCCTGGCATGTTGCTCTATATCGTAAGCTCGCCCTGCGCGACCGCCTCGGTTCTTGCTTCCAACACGCCGACTGCTTGTGGAATCGTATCTTCGGCGACGATAACGAATTTGGCTCCTGGTACCTATTACATGTGGGCAGGAACAGATTTCCCGACCGAGCTTTGCCCGACCGTTGCGATGGATGCCAAGTATAGAGCGTGGGTTCACTGTCAGCAATACGTCCCGCCGAACGGACGTTGCTGCTATACCGCAGGCGGCTGTGCTGACATCACCGAAGCGGCCTGTGCCGGACTCGGCACCTGGTCTGCCGGCTTGACCTGTGCTACCGATCCCTGTCCGGTTGTCGTGACCGGTGGCGAAACCTGCGCCGACGCTCAGGCGATCACCATTGGCACACAATACACCGGCACGACCGTCGGACATATTGATGATGATCCGGCACTCTCCTGCGGCGGCTATCCGCTCGGAACGGCTCCGGATGTCTTCTTCACCGTCGTTGGAAACGGGGACTCGCTGTCTGTCCGCCTCTGCGGATCTGCGTATGACACCGGATTGCTCGTCTTCTGCGGAAGTTGCACGGCTCCGGTCTGTGTTGGCGGAAGTGACGACGACTTCACCATCTGTGGTGATGCCGATTCCCGCGTGGACTTCCGTGCCAACAATGGTACAACCTATTATATAGTCGTAGATGGTTGGTCAGCCAACTCTGGTGTTTACAGCCTGGAAATCATTGATCTCGGCCCGTGGTCAACTGGTGCTCCGGTGGACTGCGATCCCATGGGACGCTGCTGCTACCTTGATGCCGGAGTCGGAACCTGCGGAGACATGTCCGCTTCCGCTTGTGGCGCGCTTGGTGGAACGTTCCTGGCTGGCGTGACCTGTGCCACCTCGCCCTGCCCGACTGGACGTTGCTGCTACGTGGATAACGGCGTTGCGGCCTGTGACGACGTTATGCAGGTTGAATGTCTCGCCCTCGGCGGATCGTGGACCTCCGGATCGACTTGCGCCGCCTCGCCCTGCCCGACAGGACGTTGCTGCTACACCGGTGGATGCGTCACCACGACGACCCAAGTCTGCACGTTCCTCGCAGGAACCTGGACTTCCGGAATGAACTGCGAGTTCTATGCTTGCCCGGCGACTCCGGCCAACGATGAATGCGCGACCGCTGAGGTCGTAGTTATTCCGGCATGGTGCAGTGTTTCCTACAACGTCAACCTCGAAGGCGCAACCGGAAGCTGCGACGAACTCACAACTGGTGATGGCGTAATCAGAGCCGAATACACCTCGACGGGTCCGGACGTCTTCTACAGCTTCACCCTGTCCGAGTGCCGCAGAATCGCCATCAAGGCCTCGACGCCCGACGCATCGAGCACTAGCTATCGTGATTCGCACATCTCGGTTTCGACTGTTTGCTGCAACGAGACAAATATTATTCTCGGCAACGACGACTTCGGCGGAAACGAAGCGCTGGCAACAACCGCATGGCTGCCCGTGGACGATCGTCCCCTCTACAGCCTGGGCTCGATGGTTGTCGGTGAACTCGCCGCCGGAACGTACTACGTTCGTGCCGGTTACTACGGCTCCGGTACGATCGGACAGTACGTGCTGACCTTCGAAGACTACGGCCCGT
>CAZGVT010000337.1:2063-3234 GCA_964529255.1 uncultured Alphaproteobacteria bacterium
GTTGTGCGTGACTCGCTCAATGCTCAGTCCGCTGAAAACTACGTCAAGCTGCACTTCCATGTGACGAATCCCGGCCTCTACCACGTGTGGTCCTCAATCTATCCGGGTAACGACGGTGATCCGGACGGACCGGATGCCGACTTGATGGCTGAAGTGCTTGACGACCCGCAGTGGGTTTGCGAAACCGAACTGATGCCGCTCTCGTTGACCACACTCGATACGACGTGGAGCCGTCCGGCTGGTCTTGGATTCGAATCCTATATCAACTTCGTAATGACGCCGATTTGCGATCCGACCCCCCCGACCGGACGCTGCTGCTATGTGGATGCCGGCAACAATGCCTGCGCCAACACCACAGAAGCCGGTTGCACCGCATTGAGCGGAATCTGGACGATCTACTACTCCTGTGAATGCCAGCCCTGCCCGCAAGAAGGCCGTTGCTGCTACCTTGATATCAACAATCAAGGCGCGTGTGATGACCTGATTCAGGACGACTGCTTGGCCCTCGGAGGAACGTGGACTGCCGGCGCCAACTGCACCGCCAATCCGTGTGAGTTGGCCGCCTGCTGCTACAACGACGGCGCTAACTGTGCGGACCTGCAGATTGAAGAGTGCGCTTTCCTCGGTGGAGCGTGGTATCAGGGATATGCCTGCCTTGATATCACTTGCCCTGTGCCAATCACGGCTGATGACTGCGCCACCCCGACTCCATTGACAGTGGTTCCGAATGGCTACGTCATTGGGACGGTGGATCTGACCCCGGCTACGTGGTCCTGCGACGATCTTTGTGACTACGATTCGCAGGGCCCCGACCTGTTCGCCAGCTTCACGCTGACGGGCAATCGCAAGATCACGATCATTGCAGACGGAGACTTCTCAGACTCGCACATTTCGCTTTATGCGGATGGCGACTGCTGCGGAACCGCGCTCTACTGCAATGACGATTTCGCAAACTTCACGACACTGCCGTGGCACGATCCTCTGCAAGAACCGGATTACAGTCTCGAATCTCTTATGGAGTTTGAGCTTGCCGCAGGCACCTATATCGTTCGCTGCGGTGCTTTCGGCACCGGTATTGATGCCTATGCACTCGTTATCTTCGATAACGGCGCGTGGTAAACTGACACCGTTCCGACTCTAAACATGTCGTGACGTAAATAAACAGGCGGCC
>CAZGVT010000338.1:0-3232 GCA_964529255.1 uncultured Alphaproteobacteria bacterium
CTATCAGACGTACACCGGCTCCGCCTTTTTCGGATCAATGCCGAGATCTTTCATGGCCTGCCTGAGCACGTCCGCTTTGAGTTCGCCGGACTGCACGAAGCGATAGAGTGTGGCATACGTAATCCAGTTGCGGTCAACTTCGAAGAAGTTGCGCAAGCCCGGGCGGGTGTCGCTTCTGCCGAATCCGTCCGTGCCCAGCGCGTGCAGCGGACCGGGCAGCCAACGGCCAATGGAATCGGGCAGCGCTTTCACATAATCACTCGCGGCGACATGCACGCATTTCGGATCGCTGAAGCACTGCGACACATACGGCACGCGCGGTTTCTCCGCCGGATGCAACATATTCCAGCGGTCGCAGGAGGTCGCGTCGGCGTAGAGCTGTTTGTACGAAGTCACGCTCCACACGTCCGCGTTCACGCCGTACTTCTCATTGAGCAGCTCCTGCGCGCGCAAGACATCGTTCAAGATCGTGCCGCTGCCGAGCAAACGCGCCTGTGCTTTTTTCTTCTCCTGCGGGGCGGGACTCAGCAGATAACAACCCTTGAGAATCCCCTCGCGCGCGCCGTCGGGCATTTGCGGATGAACATAGTTCTCGTTCATCAGCGTTATATAGTAAAAAACGTCCTCGCCGTTCTTATACATGCGCGTGATGCCGTCCTGCAAAATCACCGCAAGCTCATAGGCATAGGCCGGATCGTAGGCGACGCAGGTCGGCAGGGCATAAGCGAGCAGATGCGAGTGTCCGTCCTCATGCTGCAAGCCTTCCCCGTTCAGTGTCGTGCGTCCCGAGGTCGCACCGAGCAGAAATCCGCGTGTGCGGCAATCGCCCGCCATCCACGCCAAATCGAGCGTGCGCTGCAGGCCGAACATGGAATAAAAAATGTAGAACGGAATCGCGGGAACACCGAAGTTTGCGTAGCTCGTGCCTGCGGCGATCCACGAAGAGATGCTGCCCGCTTCAGTGATGCCTTCTTCGATGAGCTGGCCGTCGCGCGCTTCCTTGTAATAAAGCAATTGATCGCGGTCCACCGGATCATAGAGCTGGCCGACGTGGGAATAGATTCCGATCTGACGGAACAGCGACTCCATGCCGAACGTGCGCGCTTCGTCGGGCACGATGGGCACGATGAGTTTGCCAAGCTCCTTGTCCTTGAGCAACTTGGTGAGCATGCTCACGAATGCCATGGTGGTGGAAAACTCGCGGCCCTTTGAACCGACGTGAAACTCTTCGAAGATCGCGCTGTCGGGCGGTGTCACCGCTTTGGCGCGCACCACACGACGGGGAATCGGTCCGCCCAGCGCGGCGCGGCGTTCTTTCAAGTACTGAATCTCGGGTGACTTTTCAGACGGACGGTAGAACGGCAGCTCACCAACCTTGTCTTTCGGAATCGGAATCTCGAACTGCTCGCAGAATTTGATCAGCGAGTCGGTGTCGAGCTTCTTCTGCTGATGCGCGATATTCTTTGCCTCTCCGGACTCGCCGAGACCGTACCCCTTAATCGTCTTCGCGAGGATGCAGGTAGGCTTGCCGAGATGCTTCGTGGCGGCGGCATAGGCGGCATAGACTTTTTCCGGATCGTGACCGCCGCGCCGCATGCGCTGCAATTGCTCATCGGAGAGATGCTCGACCATTTTCAGCAGTTTCGGATCCGTGCCGAAAAAGTGCTCGCGCACATAGCTGCCGGGTTCGACGGAATATTTCTGGTAATCGCCGTCCACCGCTTCGGCCATGCGGCGCACGAGCAGCCCTTCAGTGTCCTTTTCGAGCAGCAAATCCCAATCGTCTCCCCAGATGACTTTGATCACATTCCAGCCGGCGCCGCGGAATTGCCGCTCGAGTTCCTGAATGACTTTACCGTTGCCGCGCACGGGGCCGTCGAGCCGCTGTAAATTGCAATTGATCACAAAAATCAGATTGTCGAGCTTCTCTCTTCCCGCAAGCGCGATGGCGCCGAGCGCCTCGGGTTCGTCGCACTCGCCGTCACCGAGAAAACCCCACACATTGGAGTCATGCGAAGTCTTCAATCCGCGATCTTCGAGATAGCGCTCAAAGCGGGCCTGATAAATTGCGGTGATCGGACCGAGCCCCATGGACACAGTGGGGAACTCCCAGAAATCGGGCATGAGCCACGGGTGCGGATAGCTGGCCACGCCGCCGCTCATTTCCTTGCGGAAATTCGCGAGCTGCTGTTCGGTCAGTCGGCCTTCGAGAAACGCGCGCGCATAGATTCCCGGTGATGCATGTCCCTGAAAGTAAATCAGGTCGCCGCCCGACGGATGATCCTTGCCCTTGAAGAAATGATTGAAGCCGACTTCATAGAGTGTTGCCGCGCTGGCATAGGTGGCGAGATGGCCGCCGATGGTGGCATCCGCGCGATTGGCGCGCACGACCATTGAAATTGCGTTCCAGCGTACGAGCGACTTAATTCTGCGCTCAATCTTGCGATCACCGGGGAAGGCCGGCTGTTCGCTGCGCGCGATCGTGTTCTGATAGGATGTGTTCAGCGAGAGCGGAACGGGAATACCGCGTCGCTGGGCGTGATGGCGCAACTGCCGGAGCAGCAGCGACGCGCGCTCCGTACCGTCCGCGTTCAGTACATAGTCGAGCGATTCGATCCATTCGCGTGTTTCGAGTTCCTGCGCTTCCGAGTGTCCGTTGCTGCCGTTCTTCGTGTTCAAGTCCAATCCGGGGATGGTTTCAAACATGTCGTGTCCTTATGTGAAATGCAAACGTCAAAATGAGAATAGATTAGCCGGCCCGCTGAAAGATTCCGGGAGGGTAACGCGCGAGCAAGAATCGGCGAGTTACTCCTTCACCCATCGATCGTTTCCAACCACACGGCATAGCCGGTGCGGCTGTAGGCGCGGACGAAGCCGTTCTGCGCGTAACGGCCGTAGAGAATGTAGCCGCCGAACACGACCCAGCCTTGCGGAGCGGTCGCAGCGCACACGGCCACGGATTCGCCCTCGGGATTCCAATAGTCGGTGACACGCGCACTGTCGGCGCCATCCCAATGTACAAGAATCATGGCTTCATTGGCAACCGTGCAAGCAATGAACCAGCCGTTGCGGTCGTCGCGGGTGACGGCGGTGACATTCTGCAAATCATAATCAATCTCGAAGTCGCGGCGATTCAGCACACCGTCTTCGCGCGTCGATACAATGAGATCTCCCGCACCACCGAAGAGCAACAGCCGGTGCAGCGAGTCTTCACCTGCTGCGAAGTAACCGG
>CAZGVT010000339.1:0-3216 GCA_964529255.1 uncultured Alphaproteobacteria bacterium
CTGCCGAAGTCCTTGTGCGATCAGGCGATTCTCGACTACTCGAATTGAGTGACTCATGGCCTCAAGCACGGGCACACCCGAACCAATCAGAATACCGAATGTCCGCGCGAACTTGTCCATGATAGCGCTCATCAACAGACCGCCAAAAACCGGAATGCGAAGTTTGAAGGTATCCCAACTCAATCCCCCCACCCGAGTCTTGGTCAATATCCATAGCCCGGCCAGGATAGCGGCCACAGTCAAGCTCACCAAAATGAAATTGTGAGCCACCAACTCAGACGCGTGCATCAACGTGCGCGTCGCCAGAGGAAGTTGCGCGCCAAACTTGTCGTAAACATCCTTGAACATGGGCACCACGACCACAAGCAGGAAGGTGATCACCCCCGTCAGGAAGATGATCGAAAACACCGGATAACTCATCGCCGAAACTACCTTGCGGCGAACATCGGCAACGTTTTCCAGATAATCCGAAAGCTGCTGCAAGATGACGTGCAAGTTTCCCGAAATCTCTCCCGCATGCACCAGCGCGACATACAGATTTGAAAACACACCGGGATGCTTCGCCAGCGCCTCGGACAGCGAATAGCCTTTTTTCAAGTCCGTGGAAATCTGTACCAGCACCTTCTTAAAACGATAGTTCCGCTCCTCCGTGAGCAGGTTCGAGATCGCGCGCTCGATCGTCAAACCCGCCGAGAACATCGTCGAAAGCTGCCGCGTGAAAAAGACCAGAGTGCCCAGTGGCACCCGCGTCCGCAGCCGGTAGAGTGCCAGCCCCACCTGCTCCCCAACCGTCATTTCATCCAACGCAAGACCGCCACGAATCTCGCGCACGGACATGATCTGAGCCGCTCCCTTCTTGCGAAGCTGCTCCATCGCCTGCTCATAGCTTGACGCGCGAAGATTGTCTTCTACGCGATTGCCGTCGGCGTCTTTGTAGATGTAACTAAAGGTTGGCATTTTGAAAGTATCCGAAACTTGATCCGACTAATCCCCGATTGCAGATTGAGCGACGATGAGTCGCCGCGACATCAGTAGTCCTGTACCGTCACGCGAAGCATCTCGTGCAGCGTCGTCTCGCCGCGGAAGATCTTGCGAAAGGCCGCGTCACGCAACGTGCGCATGTTGTTTCCGAGTGCCGCACTGCGGATGTCCTCCTGGTTCGTATTGTCGTAGACCAGCCGGCGAATATCCTGCCGCATCTCCAACATCTCGAAAATTCCCGTCCGGCCGTAGTAGCCCGTATTCCGGCAATGCGCACAGCCCTTGCCATGGTAAAACTTCCGCCCGGCAATGATCTTATCGTCGATATTCGCCATGCTCAGTTCCGTCGCATCGGGCTTGTACTCCGTCTTGCAGTTCTGGCAAATGCGACGCACCAGACGCTGGGCCATTACGAGGTTCAAGCACGAGCCGGCGAGAAACGGAGGCACGCCGATATCGAGAAGACGGGTAATCGTCGACGGTGCGTCGTTTGCGTGCACCGTTGAGAACACGAGGTGACCCGTCAATGCGAATTTCACGGCAATGTCAGCCGTTTCCTCGTCTCGAATCTCACCGATCAGCAATTTGTCCGGGTCCTGACGCAATATCGAGCGCAACGAATTGGCGAACGTCAAACCGATCATCGCCTTCGTCTGCACCTGATTCACTCCCTCGATGTGATACTCCACCGGGTCTTCGACGGTCGTGATGTTATCTTCGACACTCTTGACTTCCTGGAGCGCGGCAAACAACGTCGTCGTTTTTCCCGCACCCGTCGGACCGGAAATGATGATCATCCCGTAAGGCTGCCGTATCCAGCGACGGAAAATCGTGAGTTCTTCCTCTTCGAATCCCAACTTGGCAAGACTGAACGCAAAACCGCTCTTGTCGAGCAGTCGCAATACGATCTTCTCGCCGGAAACCGTCGGCAAAATCGACACACGCATGTCGATCTCCTTTTCCGTCGCCTTGACCGTGAAGCGCCCGTCCTGCGGCAACCGCTTCTCCGCAATATTCAGTTTGGAGAGAATCTTTACGCGAGAGACAATACCCGGATGGGAAGCCTTCGGCGGGCGCATCATCTCCTGCAACACGCCGTCAATACGAAACCGAACCCGGACGTGGTCCTCAAACGGCTCGATGTGAATATCCGTGGCGCGTTCCTTGATGGCATCGCCGATCATCATGTTGACAAGCTTGACCACGGGCGCATCTTCAATGCCCGTGACACGAGTCATGTCAATCAGACCTTCCTCGTCATCTTCGGACTCGGCATAGAACTTCAAGTCACCGAGCGCCTCAACGACCTCGTCCTGCTTGCGAATCTTAACGTATAGATTCTCGATCGCGGCCAAAATCGCACCCGGCGCGGATATGCGAACATCTATCGGCTTCTTCGAAAGCAGTTTCAGCCGGTCTTCGGCTTCTATATCATCCGGATCGGCCATGGCGACGACGAGGACCGACTCGGTCAGCGCCAAGGGAATCAACATGTGCTGCCGGGCAAAAACCTCGGGAACGACTCCCAATGCGGTCTTGTCGGCCGTGAGTATTTTGTCGGCAGGCACAAACGGAAAACCAAGCTGTTCGGAAAGCGCCGAATATACTTTTTCCTCGGACGTGTGGCCCAGTGAGACCAACGTCTCGCCGATGCGTTTCTTTGAGTCTTTCTGACGGGCCAACGCATCGTTGACCTGCCCTTGATTGACATGCCCTAACCGTATGAGAATCTCGCCTAAACGCTCGCGCATGGACGTACTATACCTGAAATCACCTTTCCTGAGTTTCGGAGCGGAGCGACACTTCGCCCGCTATCTTGACGCCTGCGGCTAAGGCGAGGCCGGAACCGATCCTCCGATTCCGGCCTCTCCATGCCATTCATTTCTCTGATTCGAATTCGACCACGAGATTACCGCTGGAAGTTCACGATAACGGCATCCACCGCTTCGCTGTACCCGACAACCTCGACACGGACTTCCGCCGTGATTTCCGGAATGTTCGGAGCCGGGAATACTTCATCCACGTCTCCCCGCAGCCAGACGTAACACTCGCCAAGCCCGTTATCCGGCGCACTCCCGTTGGGCCCGCTAATCCGCAGACCAAACGGTACCTGCTGCCCACCGGTGGCCTGATTGTAAAGCAGACCGCGCTGCGCACCGAAATACACCGTCGCTCCGTTGATCGGGGTGCTGTGGCCGTCCTGTACAATCGCCGAACACCGGATCTGAGACGGAT
>CAZGVT010000340.1:0-3204 GCA_964529255.1 uncultured Alphaproteobacteria bacterium
AAAAGGAAAGTCAAGTCCGGAATGAAAGTTCACGATTTCACATAGGAAGTGGCCGATTGACGGTTGGATGGGCCGACCTTGCGGCAAGTCATGGCAGCGGCACAGGCTTTAGGCCGAGTAGCGGCGGTTGAGCGGAAAGCGAACGGTGAACGTGGAGCCTTTGCCCGGAGTGGAGTCCACGTCAATGTCCGCACCATAGCGGGAGAGAATCGCGGAACTGTTGGAGAGACCGAGACCTGTTCCGGTGGGAGAACCGGGCGCCGCCTCGCTGGCTTTAGGTTTGGTGGTGAAGAAGGGAGTAAAGAGTTTTGCGCGCACGTCGTCGGTCATGCCGGTCCCGGTGTCGGAAACACTCAGAATGAGAGATCTGTCGTCCTTGTGCACGCGCACAGTGAGCACGCGGGTCTCGCTCTCATACATCGCGTCAATGGCGTTGCGCAGAAGATTGCCGACGACCTGCGAAATGTCTGAGTAAACGGCGTGAATCATCGGCAGCGGAGACTCGACTTCAAGCTGCTTTTCGATGTTATGCTTGAAGAAGAGATTCGCTTCGAGAAAGCGCAACTCGGTTTGCAGGAGATCTTCAATCATCAGATCCTGCGGCTCGGTTTCCTGCTCGCTGCGGGACTTTTCCATCAAATTGGCGATAATCGCGTTCATCAACAGCGCCTGCTGGTGAATCTGCGCGACTTCTTTCAACTCCGGATGCCGCATTTGCATGAGTTCGCAGAAGCCCATGATTCCGGTCAACGGGCCGCGCAAGTTGTGAGCGATGCCTGCGGAGAGCATGCCGATTTCCGCCATTTTCGATTCGCGCATGAGCTGAATTTCGAGCTGGCGGTTTTGCTTTTCGATCAGGCGCTGCTCGGAAATTTCTTTTGCCAGCAGCATGATCTTGGCGCGTTGACCCGAGTCGAAGATGAAGCTGCGCGTGACGAGAAACGTGCGATCATCGTTACCCGGCAGTTCGAGCGTCTGTCCCTCATAGGCGGAAGTCAGCCCTTGCAGATCCGTGCGATCCTGCCGTGAAAAGGCGGAGATCCAGCGATGGCAGATGATCGGCAGTTCGTAGTGCTCGAAAGCCTGCTCGGCCGCGGGATTGCAATACTCGATATCGCCGCCGGAGTTGAGCATGATCATGATATCCCGCATCGAGCGGATGATCAGGCTCATGCGATCACGCTCGGCGCGAAGATAGCGCTCGGTGATTGCCCGCGCGCCGACGTCGCGGCCGATCAAAACGAAGAACCGGCCGTCTGCAAGATCACTTTGCGCCGCGGTGAATTCGACGAGATGAGGTTGCGTGCTGTTCAGCGAGGGGATTTCGACCACGTAGACCGCGCCCGCCGCCGCTTCGGTGAAGAGCTTGCGGGCGATGCGGTGTTCGCTTTCGGGGAAGAGATCGAGAAACGGTTTGCCGATCAGCTCGTCGCGCGGAATGCCGGCCCATTCAACGAACCGGCTGCTTGCTTCGACGATTTCGCCGTCATCACGATACAGGACGAGGATTGCATCCGGACCTCCGAGCAGGAGATCGAGGAGTTCGGGAGCTTCGTCCACCGCGGTGCCGGGAGGTACCCCGTTGCGCGCGCGATCGCGGGAGCCCGGCAGCCACGACTCGACCAAGCTGGCGAGTCCGCGAGCACGGGCGCGCGAATCGGGTGGAGCCGTGCTCGAAGACGCCGGAGCCGATTTCGTCTTCGCGGCGGGCTCCCCAGGGGTGGACGACGTGGGATCAGACATGCCTTTTCTCGCTTGCTGACAACATCCGGTTCTCTTATCTTACAGGCAGTCGGGTCAAGCTCCGCGACCGCGAGGACTGCCCAGAAGTTAACAAGGCTGGATAGCTTCTCCGGGAAGGTATTGGTTTAACAACAAGGATTTGAGCAACTCCGGTGCCATTTCATCTTTATCTTCATATGCCATATTGTCGCCGCCGCTGTCCCTATTGCGACTTTTATAAGAAAGTGCCAATGGAAGGGGACTTACGGCGATTCACTGGCACGTTGGCGAACGAAATTTCGTATGCGTCAAAGGTCACGAAATGGGCCACTGGGCCGGTTTCTACCGTTTACTTCGGCGGAGGTACTCCGTCTCTGCACTCGGCGGAGGAAATCGGGCAGCTTTTGACGTTCGTGAGGTCTCATTGGTCCCTCGAGCCGGATGCGGAGGTGACGCTTGAGACCAATCCGGGAACGGTGGGCGAGCGTGAGCTTGCTGCGCTGCGCGATGCCGGCGTGAACCGTTTGTCGTTGGGCTGTCAGTCATTTTCAGAGCGGAAGCTGGCATTGCTCTATCGCGATCATGATATAGCGGAGAGCATAGCATGTGTCCAGTCGGCCCGAAATGCAGGCTTCGAGAATCTGTCCCTTGATCTTATTTTCGGCTTGCCGGGGGAAACACTTGAGGAATGGCAAAGCGATCTTGCGCAGGCGCTTGAGCTGGCGCCGGACCATGTTTCGCTATATAATCTCGAATATCACGAAGCGACCGTTTATGGCCGTTGGCGGCGGCACGGCACTCTGGTACCGCTGGGGGAGGATTTCGAAGCGGACTTGTATCTGCACACTCACGAAGTCATGGAAGCGAACGGTTTTGAGCACTATGAGGTCTCGAACTTTGCCAAGCCGGGTTTCCGTTCGCGGCACAATTCTTCCTACTGGCTGGGCAATCCGTACCTTGGATTGGGGCCGTCGGCGCACTCGTTTGACGGAAAGTCGCTGCGTTTCGAGAATGTTGCGGATGTGGAGCTTTGGAGAAAGCGGATTGAGAGTGGCGAGTCTACGGTCTCGCGGGAGTGGCGGTTGAACGAGCGGGATAAGCTGGAAGAGTGGATTTCGCTCGGTTTGCGGCGGGCGGAAGGGATCAGGTATGACACCGCAGAGAGTGCGCTTGGCGAAAAAAACGCGCGTGCTCTGTGGCAGCGCGCGCGCGAACTTCCGGAAGATTCCCGAGAGTTGAGTGTTCACAATTTCCGTCTCACGCCTCGGGGCTGGTTCAAAGAGAACAGCGTGCTGGCATTCTTGTACGAAGTACTGTAGCGGCGGCCCCGTGTGGCCGCCCTGTGCATGGCAGAATCCGACAAGTTCAGTCCTATTAAGATAATGTAACTTGACAATCACCTTTTGCCTTCGTATATTAAAGCATAGGCAAATGTTCTGACGTGCCGGGAGTTCCGGCACCCGACCAAATCCAACTTGCATT
>CAZGVT010000341.1:0-3193 GCA_964529255.1 uncultured Alphaproteobacteria bacterium
GCGCTGGTCTCACATACCAGAGGTCATAGGTTCAAGTCCTATGTCGCCCACCATGGCGGGACGTAATGATGCCGGCTTTGCCGGACTGTTAACCAGAGACGAAGCGATTCGCCGTTGTCACGTGGAGCGACTGCGCGGCGGTACGGTAGTATTTACCAACGGTGTGTTCGACCTGCTGCATCGCGGTCACCTCGATTACCTGCACGATGCTCAGCGCCTCGGCACGTTGCTGATCGTCGGACTGAACACGGATGAATCGGTACGCAGACTCAAGGGCACTGACCGGCCAATTTGCAATCAAGCGGATCGAGCGGACGCCCTGCTTGCGCTTCGTTGGGTGAATCATGTGGTGTTCTTTGATGACGACACTCCCGCCGGCCTGATTGCAGATCTCTCACCGCACGTTCTTGTGAAGGGCGGCGACTACAAGGCTGAGAGCGTGGTTGGATACCATCATGTCACGTCTTCCGGCGGAAAGGTAGTTATCTTGCCGTATCGCGAAGGCTACTCGACGACAAATCTGATTGAAACCATCTTGAAGAAGCACTCCTGATCAATGTTTGAAGATCTGACGTCGCGACTTGACCAAGTATTCCGGAACCTGATGGGCACCGGAAAGCTCACGGAATCGAATGTCAGCGAGAGTATGCGTGACATTCGCCGCGTGTTGCTCGAGGCCGACGTGAATGTGCAGGTTGCGCGTGACTTTCTGGCGAAAGTTGAAGAACGCGCAATCGGCCAGGAGGTGTTAAAGTCCGTCTCTCCGGCCCAGTTGGTAGTGAAGGTTGTTCACGATGAACTGGTAAAGCTGCTCGGCGAAAAGGAGTCGCGGCTGACGACTTCGTCTGCGCCGCCTACCGTCTATATGGTGGTTGGCTTGCAGGGATCGGGCAAGACGACTTTTTGTGCAAAACTTGCCCGGCTGCTCAAGTCAAAAGGCAAGCGGCCGCTGCTGGTGGCGGCGGACTTGCAGAGACCTGCCGCTCAAGATCAGCTTCAGGTGCTCGGTGACTCGATCGGAGTCCCTGTCTATCGCGGAGAGTCCCGCAATCCGATTGAGGTATGCGAAGCCGCTCTCAAGCACGCTCGAAAGGTCAGTTTCGATCCGATCATCCTCGACACAGCCGGTCGTCTTCACGTGGACGACGACCTGATGCGCGAGTTGGAGTCGGTTCAAAAAGTGACGAAGCCGACTGAAGTTCTGTTTGTCGCCGACGGCATGACGGGACAGGATGCAGTGAATTCGGCTAAGGCTTTCCATGATCGTTTGAAATTCACGGGCAGCATACTGACCAAGATGGACGGCGACACTCGCGGTGGTGCGGCAATCTCGATTCGCGCAGTCACAGGCGAGCCGCTTAAGTTCATTTCGCTTGGAGAGAAGCTTGACGCACTAGAACCTTTTCATCCGGACCGGATGGCGGGTCGAATTCTTGGCAAAGGCGACATTGTCAGCTTTGTCGAGAAGGCACAGCAGTTTGTCGATGAAGACAAGGCGGCCAAGCTTGAAGCAAAGCTTCGTAAGGCTGAGTTCACGCTGTCGGACTTTCTTGATCAGCTCCAGCAGTTAAAGAAGATGGGTTCGCTGCAAAGTCTTGTCGGGATGATTCCCGGCGTTGGCGCGAAACTCAAGGACGTGCAGGTTGACGAGCGTCAGTTGAAGCACATGGAAGCTTTGATACTCTCCATGACTCCCTATGAACGGGATCACCCGAATGTTTTGAATGCGCGCCGCCGGCGTCGGATTGCGATGGGCGCAGGCCAGTCTGTTCAGCAAGTGAATCGTCTGGTGCAGCAATATGACCAGATGGTAGCCATGATGAAGCGCCTGCGTAAGGCCGGTCCGGGGCAGATGCGGCGTGTTTTCGGCGGCATGTAAGTAGCAGAAGAAAACATTTACATAACAGGAACCTGAAGTGTCGGTTAAAATCAGACTATCTCGCGTCGGTCGTAAAAAGACGCCGGCGTTTCGAATCGTGGTGATGGACTCCCGCAACCGTCGAGACGGTGCGTATATCGATCAAATTGGAATCTACCATCCGCATCGGCAACCGGCATACGCGACAATTGAGGAAGCGAAAGCGTTGAAGTGGCTTGGCGTTGGAGCGATTCCGTCGGACACGGTTCGCTCATTGCTGAGCAGGGAAGGTATACTCCTGAAATACTCATTAATGCGCAAGGAGACTCCCGCGGATCAGATTGAGGGGAAGGTTGCCGCGTGGCGAGAACAGGCTAAAGCACGACAGCAGGCGAATATGCAGAAACGTCGGCCGAAGAAGAAGGCAAAGGCGGAGGGCGAATCGGCCTAATTTCCGCCCCCTTACCGGCGATTATTTAAGGGAGCGTTGGTGGTATGGAAAGCTTTATAAGCTTCATCGTGAAGCATCTGGTTGATGATCCGGATGCGGTGAAGGTACAGACTGTAAGCGCAGACAGTGGACGAGTGACCTACCGACTCCATGTGGGTTCAGGAGACTTGGGGCAGGTCATCGGCAAAGAGGGGCGCACAGCGAAGTCCATCAGAACCCTTGTGATAGCGGCGGCGGCGAGAAAAGGTGTTCGTGCCGGATTCGATATCGTGGATCCGGAGCGTGACGGCCAAGTGGAGATTCAGGAGAAATTTTAAGTAATGCTCGACGGTGCCGCGCAATCGGCCGGGGATTTTCGTGCGGTTGGCGTCATCGTCGGCGAGCATGGCCTTCAAGGATCGTTGAAGGTGCTGCCACTCTCGGATTTTCCGGATCGATTCAATGCGCTGCGCAAAGTCTATCTGCGGCGTGGCGAAGAAATCGTCGGAGAGGATGAGGTGAAACGGGTGCGCTGGGCACAGAGTCACTTGCTGGTTGCGCTGCATTCGGTGCGGACCCGTGAGGACGCTGTGGGGTTGCGCGGGGTTGAACTTTGTGTTGCCGACGCAGATTCCTGGCCGCTTCCGAAAGATGTGTATTACATCAGCGACCTCATCGGCTTTCACGGAGTCAGCGGTTCGGAGGTAATCGGCACACTCGTGGGCACGCAGTCGGGAGCGCAGGACATTCTCGAGTTTGATGGTCCGCATGGAAACCTGCTTGTTCCCTTCGTAAGCGAATGGGTCGGAAACGTCGATGAGCGCGCGCGGACGATTGAGCTTCTGAACTGGCGGCGGTTGATTGACTCTGAAACGCTGCCCGCGGATCCGGCGGACGAATGATTG
>CAZGVT010000342.1:0-3172 GCA_964529255.1 uncultured Alphaproteobacteria bacterium
AATACAAGATTCCAAAGTTCAAGATACCGGGGCGAGCCGCTATTCACGAACGCCGTCGGGCCACTATCGAATTCGGGGCCGCGATCGATGTGTATCTCGCTGCACGGCCCGCAGGGACCGGTATCCCCCATGGCCCAGAAATTATCCTTCTTGCCGAAGCGAAGGACATGCGCGGAATCGATGTCGGTCTCGTTCTTCCACAATTGCTCGGCTTCATCATCCGTTTCGTAGACGGTCGCGTACAGCCTGTCCTTTGGAAGTCCGAACCCTCGAGTCATCAGATCCCACGCCCAGGCGATAGCTTCCTTCTTGAAGTAGTCGCCGAAGCTCCAATTCCCGAGCATTTCGAAAAACGTATGATGGTAGTTCGAAGGTCCGACTTCCTCGAGGTCGTTGTGCTTGCCCGAGACGCGAATACACTTTTGACTATCGGCAATGCGATGGCTCTCCGGTTTCTGCTGCCCGAGAAAGTACGGCTTGAATTGGTTCATTCCGGCGTTCGTGAACAGGAGAGTAGGATCACCCTGCGGAATCACCGGCGCGGACGGCACAATGAGATGCCCGCGTTCGCGAAAGAACTCAAGAAAAGTGCTGCGTATCTCTTTGGAAGTCATTTAAAATGAGGCCTTGAATCGTCATTCATTGAGAGGGAGCGAAAAACCGATACCAAGTCCGGCATATCCGGATGCGAATCCCGAACCGCTCTCATCGATCGTAGAGAGTGGCACGGCGACAATCGCCTTTAAGACAACCCCCGCAGAGCGGGGATCACGGAGCATCCATTGGCCGGTACAACGAAACATCCAGTCGCTATCGGCGCCGAATTCGCGGTCTTCGTTGGCGACGTCATAATCGTAATCAATCTTGCTCTTGTATGCTGCGTTCCACCACGCGAACGCCGCACCGGCTCCCAAACGAACGCGGCTGTTTCGCGGAAGAGTGACGAGCAAGTCCAGACCTGCATCATTCTGCCTGAACTCGAGATTGCTGCTTGAACTGGCCGGCCCGGCAGCCGCTCGAGCGGATGTCGAAATGAAGGTAGCGCTCGGCGATACCGAAAAAATCCCGGCAACGCGAAGCACTCCGGACAGCGAAAGCGAAGTGCCGACGTTACCGACCGTCATTTCCCGGTCGCGCACAATCGTAGAACCCGACGAGGAAGGAAAAGCCACACCGGCGAAGACTTCCGCGTAACTTGTTGCAAGAGCCTCCCGGCTTGCAGTGCAGAGCAGGAGGGTCAGACAGAGGGACAGGCGAACCATTCCGGATCTCCCTGAGCAGTGTTTCAGAGTAATAAACAGAATGGTCGCAGTTTCAGTTATAGACTGACCTCACTAAGTAGTTGCCTTAGGGCGCGCATAGACAAGTTCACTCATCCGGATCGCTCCGCTCGAATTCGCGCAGCACTTTCCGTATCACTTCCGGCGAAAATCCCCGGCGTGCAAGCAGTCCTCCCAACCGTCGCCGGCGAGTCGCGGAATCCAGTGAAAGACTCGCGTCCCACTTTCGTCTGATAAGGTCGCGGGCCAGCTCTTCTTCATCACCGGGTTGGACCGAAGCCTGCACCACCTTGCGAGCGATGTCCATCGGAATTCCGCGCGCAAGCAGATCGCGGATGAGTGCCGTAGTGGCGCGGGGTCGCGAGGTGAGGCGCGTGCGGACGAAATCGTCGGCAAACTTCTCGTCATCCAGCAGGCGCTCGCGTTTGAGTCTGAGTAATGCCTGTTGAACTTCATCGCGCTCGAAAAGGCGCCGTGTGAGCTTCTCTCCGAGTTTCCGCTCCGAGTACGGTCTCGTGGACAGCAACTTTACGGCATATTGCAGCGCACTTTTGTTCGGTCTGGGCCGGTGCGGTTTACCGTCGGAGTCATCGTTCATCTGGCTCGCCCCGGTCGTGCGTCAAACAGCAAACCGATTTGAATCAAGAACGCACTCGCCGGACCGACGGTGTGCCACCCTTCGGGCGAATCCAGGCCAAATGAGTACGACAATTCCGCAAGCAGACCCACGCCGTTCGCATTGCTTGGCATTTTTACGCCCGCTGCTACGAGACCGGTCGGAAAGTCTCCGTCAAAAGTCTCTTTGTGATCGATCCACTTGGCTTTTCGGACTCCTTGCGAGACGGCATAGCCAAGTCCGAGCCCGGAATAGAAGGCAGGAATAGTCCGGGAGCGAAGCGAAAGCCTGCCGCCCAACTGAGCCTGAAAATAGCTCGCGTCGTAACTTGGCTGCGGATCACCGGTGAGGTTGTTCCAGTACAGGAACTCAGGACCAAACTCGAAGATGGCACCGGGCTTGCGGACGTCCAATCTGACCGCAAATGCATAGCCCCCCCCCGCGGCAAATGGCTTGTTGGACTCGCTGATGCCCTCGCCCACTTCAGGCGAACCGGAATTCGCGTAGCCAGTGGTCAGGATCAGATCATGCGCGACCGCACTCCGGCTGCACACAAGGGCAAGCAAACATGCAACAGCCTGACCCCACGGCAAGGCCAGTCGGAACCTACGCGTTTGACTTCCTCGCCTTTGCTTTTGCCTCGACGGATTCATGACCGTTGGTCGAAGGGGCCGGAGTTGCGACATCAAAACCGAGTTCAACGCGAACCGCCTTCTCGATCTTTTCGAGCACCGCGGGATTATCGTTGAGATAATCGACGACTCTTTCCCGTCCCTGTCCAAGCCTTTCCTCACCGTAGCTATACCAAGTACCGCTCTTGGAGACGACGCCGACTTGTGCAGCCAGATCGAGAACATCTCCGATCCGGTCAATTCCCTTGCCATAAACGATGTCGAATTCGGACTCGCGAAACGGAGCCGCTACCTTGTTCTTAACCACTTTAACGCGTGTCCGGTTTCCGACGACTTTGTCGCCGTCTTTGATGGACTGAATGCGACGGATATCGAGCCGAATCGTGCTATAGAATTTTAGCGCATTGCCGCCTGTTGTGGTCTCCGGATTTCCAAACATGACGCCGATCTTCATACGCAACTGATTGATAAACACGAGACAGGTATTGGAACGCGCCACAACTGCGGTGAGTTTACGGAGCGCCTGGCTCATCAGCCGCGCCTGCAGGCCGGGCAGCGAATCTCCCATCTCTCCTTCGATCTCAGCTTTAGGCACCAGCGCCGCAACGGAGTCGACGATGATCACGTCCACCGCGTTTGAGCGC
>CAZGVT010000343.1:0-3171 GCA_964529255.1 uncultured Alphaproteobacteria bacterium
GTTCCGACGTCGGCGCCTATGGGGGTCCGCGCCCCTTGGTGGACAATGGTGTAACGGCCTATCCGTTTGTGACCTCGTTAACCGTTCCGAGCCTGATAGAATCGGGAGATGATTTGAATGTCAATTCGACGGGCCGCGTCGGACCTCGCTACTAAGCCAACTCAGAAGGATTTTCTCATGAAGCTTCTGAGTGTATTGCTCGGCGTGATGCTGCTTGTCAGCGCGTCGTTTGCGGTGACGATAACACAGGCCGAGTATTTTGTGGACACGGATCCGGGGCAAGGATTGGGGACGGCGATTTCCATCACGAGCGACGAAAGCGTTTCGATCTCGGGATTGCCCGTCTCTTCGGTGGGATTGACAGCCGGGCAGGTGCATCGGCTCTTTCTGCGCTTCAAGTCGGACGAGAATGCGTGGAGTCTGACAGAAGGGCGTTATTTCTATCCGCTCGCTGTGGGCGAGGGGTCGGTGACCTACGACAACATCGTGCAAGCCGAGTATTGGTTTGACGCGCTGCCTTCCACGTTTGTGGATTTGGCGGATTCACCGAATATCAGCTATCCGGCGTTGATTCCGACGACGGGGCTGACGTTGAACACGATCCACCGCTTCTTCGTGAGATATCAGGATGAGGACGGTAATTGGACGATTGCTGAAGGGCGATACTTCTACATTATTGAGACTGCCGGCGGTGCGATCGAAATCAAGAATGTGAGCGCGCTGGAGTATTGGCTGGACAGTAACGCTGCGACGTTGGTAGATATTGCCGACGCACCGACGGGAAACTTTGCGCAGCTGATTCCTGCGGGAACGGAAACGGGCGTACATACATTTAACACGCGCTACCGTGATGAAGACGGCGTGTGGAGCATGACGGAGACACGTCGGTTTGTCTTGATTTCGCAATCGGGTTCGAATCACCAGCCGAAGTCCATCGTTGCCGCGGAATATTTCATCAACGGCAATCCGGCGCCGGGCGGAGCGATTCCACTTCCGACGCCTGCTGATGGCGCTTATGATGAAGGCGAAGAGGCCCATGCGGTTGTCGTCACAGATTTACCTGTTGGCCTTCATCTGTTTTGTATTCGATATCAGGACAGCGAGGGGATTTGGACGTCGGCCTATTGTGACTCGGTGGCGACGACTCCAATGCTGGTCATACGGCGATCCGGGAACGACATACAATTGACGTGGGCTGCCGATCCTCTGCATGTTCCCTTTCATGTTTTTCGGTCGGCAACGCCGGACGGCGCCTATTCCGACGTCGGTACGACGAACAACCTTAACTACCTGGATATCGGCATACTGGGTGGAGCGGATACCAAGAACTACTACTACGTGACGACGACACCGGGCGCTCTTTCGTCCTTTAGACTTCCTGCGGCGCCGCGGGAGAGCAAAGCGATGGAGTAGCGAGCGGAGAATCGAGTGCGTTGTGATGCAAACAGAATGGGCGACCCAATAGCGGGTCGCCCATAACTTTTTCGGCAGGCACAAGGTCCGCCGTTACAACGCTGATTAGCCTTTCAGCAACTGCTCAACGCGGGCTTGAAGCGCGTGCTTGGGGAGCGCGCCGATCTGGCGATCCACCAGTTCACCATTCTTGAAGAACAGCAGTGTGGGGATCGAGCTGACATGAAACTGACGGCTGACGGACGGGGCGGAATCCACGTCCACCTTGGCAAAGGAGACTCGTCCGGAATATTCGTTCGCGAGGTCTTCGACGATCGGCGCAATCATGCGGCAGGGGCCGCACCAATCTGCATAGCAATCTACGACCAGCAGGTTATTGTTCTTGACGGTGTCGCCGAAATTGGCATCCGTAGTTTTGAGGACGGGAGTTGCGGTACTTGACATATGAGAACCTTGAGAAAAATTGAAAACTCAAAATCGAAAATCGAAAAGGCAGAGTCGAATTGCGGCGGGGATGTCAGAGCGCCGCTGTGCGGCACTACACCCAGCTGGGCGACAGGGTGACGTCAGCTTGCTTTGAGCAGTTCCTGAATTTTCTGCTCGAAGTATTCCTTGGGGCGATAGCCGACGACGGTTTCGGCGATTTCACCGTTCTTGCCGATGATGAAGGTCGTCGGAATCGAGCGCGGGCGTCCGAAGATTTTCTCGGCTTCCGGAGAAATGATGCCGTTGGTATAGCTGATCTTCATGTCGTTGCCGAACTCTTTGACTTTGGGCGCGCCGTAGCGGGCGAAGGCCATGCCAATCATCTCGAAGCCCTGATCTTTGTACTTCTCATGCAGTTCGATGAAGTGGGGAATTTCCTTCTTGCAAGGGCCGCACCACGTATCCCACATATCCACGATCACGACTTTGCCGAAATGCTCGCGGGCGTCAATTGTATTTCCGTCCACGTCCTGAAAGGTGAAATTCAGCTTCTTGGCGTCGTCCACTTTGGCGGTGGAGGCCTTCGAGCCGGACTGTCCGCAGCCGATGGTCGTCACGAGCAGAGTCGCAAGTAGCAGGGAAAACAGATGTTTCATGTTTACTCTTGAGTTCATGGGATTTGTCTGGCGCATCGTTCACTCCACAAATGATGCAAGGTGATAACCGAGCCGGGGCCGGTTTGGTTCCATAGTCTTGCAAGATACGGAATCCGGCTTGGAGTCGCAAGGCTTTGGGCGGGAGACAATATGCTCGATGTTGTTAACGAGTTCTGTAATAAAGTCACCGAGCGGGTGCGTTTGCCTCTCCATAATCGGACAAAGTCAATCCTATTTACTGAATAAACATATCTTAAGATGAATAATTGAGAAATTATTCACTTGACAAAATTGTGGAGAGTCCGCATATTACAGCATGTTTACGATTTGAGGGATAAACTGATGAGAAACGGCCCTTCAACGTTAGATAATCACATGGATTTCAGTAATTTAACCCGCGAACTGTTCCGCACTTATCAGGCGCAGGAGGAGCAGGTGTTCGGGAGGTACGGCGTCGCCGTCGCCGAGGGCCGGGTTCTGCTAGCCCTCTTGGAACCAGGTCCCAGCAAGGCCACGGATTTGGCAGGTTCACTCGGCTGCACGAAGAGCCGGCTCTCTCCGTTAATTGAGCGACTCGCGCAGAAAGGTCTGATCAACCGCCGGGAATCTGAGAGCGATCGTCGGATTCGCACGCTTACCCTGACACACGAGGGCGAGCGAATCGCACGTGCGGTGC
>CAZGVT010000344.1:0-3164 GCA_964529255.1 uncultured Alphaproteobacteria bacterium
GGCCTTTGTCAGCACCTTGGAGCGCGGGCAACTGCCCGCCTTTTTCGTTGGCTCATGCGAGCAAAGGCTCTAACTCAAGCATTATCTTAAAGTTGCAGATTTCTTGACAGGCTTACGCGACACTCGCTACGACACCGGCCCGGCTTGCTCCCCTTGTCCCTTTGCCGAATGTTAACTATCTTTGACCATGGCAGCCAACGCGACATCGGATGTACTCATCATCGGCTCGGGGATCGCCGGACTCAGTCTTGCGCTCAAGCTCGCCCGCGTTGTTGATGTGATTTTGGTCACGAAGAAGGAGTCGGCGGAGTCCGCGACCAACTGGGCACAAGGCGGCATCGCGGCGGTCACGGCTCAGGATGACGACTTCGCGATGCACGTTCAGGACACGATCCGCGCGGGAGCGGGGCTATGCAATCACGAGGCAGTGGAACTGGTCGTGGAATCGGCTCCGGGACGGATTCGTGAGTTGATGGATCTCGGCGTGCGCTTCACGCGTGATGAGGATGGCGGCCTGGCATTGGGCCGGGAAGGTGGTCATAGCCGCTCCCGGATTCTCCATCACGAGGATCGTACCGGGATGGAGATCGAATCCGTCCTATTGCGCACGGCCCGCGAGACGGGAAGGCTCCGCGTCTTCGAGCACCATCTAATGGTGGACTTGCTGCTGGATCCGCATCCCAAACGTGCGGCCGAACAGCAGATTCTTCCACGTTGCTTCGGAGCATACGTGCTGGACACCCGCCATCACGTGGTGCAGGCGCTGACGGCTAAGGCCGTAGTGCTGGCGACTGGAGGGTCGGGGATGCTCTACCAGCATACGACGAACCCTGATATTGCAACGGGGGACGGCGTAATCGCGGCCTGGCGCGCTGGCGCGGCCATCGGGAATCTGGAATTTTTCCAGTTTCATCCGACGACGTTTTACGAACCGAATGGCGATGACAAGTCGCGGGATCTGATCACCGAAGCGCTGCGCGGTGCGGGGGGGAATTTGCGCACTCGTGACGGCGAGCGCTTCATGTTTCGCTACGATCAGCGGGGAGAACTCGCGCCCCGGGACATCGTGGCCCGAGCTATCGACGCGGAGATGAAACGCCGGGGCGATTCGTCCGTGCAGTTGGATTGCACGCATCTGCCGGCTGAATTGCTGCGGGCGGAGTTCCCGCATATTGATTCGATCTGCAAGTCACATGGGATCGATTTTACTCGAGAGCCGATTCCCGTCGTCCCCGCAGCGCACTATCAGTGCGGGGGTGTCGTGACCGACTTGCGGGCACGGACGACAATTCCCGGGCTGTTTGCCGTCGGCGAAGTGGCGATGACGGGGCTGCATGGAGCGAACAGACTGGCCTCAAATTCTCTGCTCGAGGCGGTGGTTTTTGCCCATCAGGCGGCAGCAAGTTGCACGGAATGGCTAAGAGATGCCTCCGCACTGCCTGATCCGGAGAGCTGGTCGGAGAAAGGAACGGTGAATCAAGAGGAGTGGGTGCTCATCCAGCATGACCGGGATGAGATCCGCAAGCTCATGTGGGATTACGTGGGGATCGTGCGATCGACGCTGAGATTAGAGAGAGCGAGCAGGCGTCTAGGCCTGCTCGTGGGAGAGGTTCGCGATTTTTACAAGCGCACGCGGCTAAGTGCTCCGCTGGTGGAGCTGCGCAACTTGTCGATGCTCGCCGATTTGACCGTTCAGTGCGCGCTCAGCCGCAAGGAAAGCCGCGGCCTGCACTTCATGAGCGATTATCCGCTGCCTGACGACTCGGTGCCGGTTCGAGATACGGTTCGATCGCTTTACTCTTTTGCTCGGCCCGTTTCAGTTCCCAGCGATCTGTGAGCAGGATAGCGCAGCCGATGAGCACAGGGATGGCGCCGACACCGGTCATTTCCCGGCTGTCGCTGCCGTCGGCGGCATACATGGAGAGAAAGATAAACCCGAGGCCGATAGCCAGCCAGACCATTCCGGCGGCATAGGGGCGGCGCTGTCTACCGAGGCTGTAGTCCATGGGAACGGGGAGGCCTTTTTCGAGCGCGAGCATGCGCTCTTCGTGGAGTAGTTTGACCCGCTGGCGTCTGGAGTGGTTTTCGGTCAGCACGATCGCCGCAATCACGCCGAGCGAGGCAAGGATGGCGACGATGGGAATCATCATGGCAATAGCACTGGCTTCCATATCTGTCTCCTGAATTTTGCTTTCGGGCTGAGTCCGTATTCCCGCCCTCGTTGACTGAGAGCGAGGCAATTCGATGAATGTTGCAAGCTGATCAGAGGAGTCCTTCGCGGTAACGAACCCGAATAGTGAGAGATCGATGGCTTGTGCGGTGAACGGCCGTTAATGCACCATGCTAACATGCCGTATTTCGGTGGATTAAACGGCACTCAGTGATGGAACTTGTTGATGGGTTGCGGACCTTATGGCAGGTGGGGTGGAGGGTCAGATGTTTGTGAATCTGAAACAAATATGGATACGGCTCGTCGAAATAGGTAGAACTTAAAGCGGAGAAGCCGGGGCCTCTATGCGGAGTGACGACTCGGAATTGCTCGCGAGGCTTCGTGCAGGGAGCGATCAAGCCTTTGCTCAGCTTGTCGACCAGTATAAGTCGATGGTGCTGAACATTGTCGCGAGGATGACGGGCCGGCAGGACTTGGCTGACGATCTTGCGCAGGAAGTGTTCTTGCGGGTTTGGAAAGCCCTGCCGACCTTCCGCGGGGAGTGCAAGCTCTCGACGTGGATTTACAGGATAACTTTGAATTTATGTATCGCCGAAGGGAAGACCGCCCGTTCCCGGATGCCGCATCTTGATGTGGAGGATCCGTCGGCCGAGGCGCAGTTGCTGAACCGCCCCGGAGACAATCCGTTTGCCGACGAGGTCGTACTGAAGGACCGGTTGGGCCCATTAATTGCTATCTCAAAGAGTTTTCCTATCTTGAAATCGCCGACGTGATGGAAGTGCCGATGGGGACGGTGAAGAGCTATCTTTTTCGCGGCAAGGCCTGGCTGCGGGAGCGGCTGCTGGGCAAGGGAGTAGACGCAGAGGAACTGTCATGACCCAAGACGAAGCATTCGATAGGCTGTCCGAGTATGTGGATGGCGGCCTTTCAGTGGGAGAGCGATACGAGATCGAGTCGTATGCTGCGCAGGATGCCGATTTCGCTGAAGCGATTA
>CAZGVT010000345.1:0-3149 GCA_964529255.1 uncultured Alphaproteobacteria bacterium
GCAGTGGGTTTCTTCTGCGAATATTGCAAATCTTTTTGTGGGCCTGATCACATTTCTTTCTTTTATGATGAAGCTTGCAGTTCTTCTTTGGATTTTTATTCAAGTCCGCTGGACTTTGCCACGATTGCGCGACATCTCATCTTGATCGGACTGCTGGTCCGATTATGCATTGCGATCGCAAATCCGGCGTATAATTCACCGGATGAGCGGCCGCATTTCAAGTATGTGCAGTATCTTTGGGAGGAGCGTAGTTTTCCCGTTCAAAGATCGCTTACTGATTCCGACACTTATGATTGGGAATACTATCAGCCGCCACTTTACTATTTGAGCCTTGTACCGCTGTACGCGCTCGGCAATTCGTTTACCGATGATACGCAAACACTATACACATTGGTCCGGCTGGGTTCGATTCTGTGGTGGTTGCTGTTTGCCTGGTGTGCGATGCGACTGCTGCTCCGGTTCGAGATTCCTGGCCCATTTGTGAGCACCTTCGTAATGGTGCTCGTTTGCCTGTTGCCGGCTTATGTATTTCTCTCAAGCTCGATAAATAACGATATTCTGCTGATAACACTGGGAGGCGTAATCAGCCTCTTGCTTGCCTCGGAGTCGGTCAAGTGGCGAAGTGCGTTAGTTGGAGGTTTGTGCCTTGGAGCGGCCTTGCTTACCAAATCATCCGGACTGATTTATGTTGCTCTTGCGGCGGCAATCCTCCTGTTGCGGGCGAGAACCGGAGTGCGCATGGAGTGGAGGTATTTGCCGCACTCAATTGTGGTTGTCGCGATCGGGTTGTTGATCTGGCTGCCCTGGGCGATGCGCACGCAATCGCTGTACGGTGATCCGATTGGACAGGGAATTTCCGACGTCCCCGCCGTTTGGGAAACTCCGTTGCATGCGCTGCGCGATACGTACCTTTATGTTCGCGACTCCTTCTGGTCGGCTGCCGGAATGTATAACAAGGTAAGATTTCTTCCCACGATCGGAGTTCACATCGGTTATCTGGCATTGGCGGGTTGGGTTTGGACACTCTACAAATCTCCCAGGGAGTGCATCCAACCATATTTCAGTTCCAAAGCTTGGGAATTCTTGATAGCTACGCTGCCTGTCTTGATTCTGAATCTGATGCTGGTCGCGTATTTTGGCTACAAGAGCGCGCACGGCCATGGGCGCTTCTTGTGGCCGTCGTTAATACCTATCGCGTTCTTTATTGCAGCGGGCCTCTCGGCACTCAAGGTGAACACAGTCTCTCGGGCGCATATTCACGCGGCAGGGTTCCTTGTGACGTATCTGCTCGCCACGGTAGGTTTCAGTCTGGCTTCATTTGTACAGCGCGGCATGCAACTCTTTGCGCCGGCGGTAAGGTAAGCGTTTTGGAGAGTGTGTCGCAGGCAATTTGAACATCCCGCCGCATGTCAACTCGGCATCGACACTTTGCATCATGAATAATCATGTCCAATCTCATTATTGCTAAAGGCGAGCATGATCTCGCGATCGTTCCAAAGCGGGCAAACCGGCATGGTCTCATCACCGGAGCAACGGGCACCGGAAAGACCGTTACGCTACAGGTGATGGCGGAGTCCTTCAGTAGGATTGGCGTTCCCGTTTTCGTTTCGGACATCAAAGGTGATTTCTCGGGAATCGGCAAGCGCGGCGGCGACCATCCGAAGATAGCCGCACGAGTTGAGCAGTTGAGACTGACCGATTTCCAATACGGCCCGTGCCCGGTAGTGCTTTGGGATCTATTTGGTGAGCAAGGACATCCGCTGCGCACCACGATTTCCGAAATGGGACCGTTGCTGCTGAGCAAATTGCTCGGACTCAACGAAGTGCAGTCCGGCGTCCTTGCCATTGCATTTCAAGTAGCGGACGACAATGGTTTACTGCTGCTTGATCTGAAGGATCTGCGCGCGATGCTGACTCATATCAGCGAAAACTCGAAGTCCTTGACAGCGGAATACGGCACAGTGTCCGCGGCAAGTGTCGGAGCGATCCAGAGAGCTCTGCTCACTCTGGATCAGCAGGGTGGTGAGCGGTTTTTCGGTGAGCCGGCGTTAAACCTTGAGGACTTTCTGCAAACAGATGCCAACGGACACGGGATTGTCAATGTCCTCGCGGCGGACAAACTCATGCAATCGCCGAAAGTCTATGCAACGTTCCTTTTGTGGCTGCTGTCGGAGTTGTTTGAGTCGCTTCCCGAAGTTGGAGATCCCGACCGGCCTAAGCTCGTATTCTTTTTTGACGAAGCTCATCTCCTGTTCGATGATGCGCCTGATGCGCTTCTGGAGAAAATCGAGCAGGTTGTCAGGTTGATCCGCTCGAAGGGAGTTGGCGTTTACTTTGTTACGCAGAATCCGCTTGATGTACCGTCCAAGGTGCTTGCACAGCTCGGAAATCGCGTCCAGCACGCCTTACGAGCGTTCACTCCTTCGGATCAAAAAGCGGTGCGCGCCGCAGCGGAGACGTTCCGCCCCAATCCGAAGCTCGACACTGAGCGGGTGATTACGGAGTTGGGAATCGGCGAGGCGCTGGTGTCATTCCTCGAAGAGAACGGGACTCCGGCGATTGTCGAACGGGCACTTGTCATGCCGCCGCGTTCGCAGGTCGGCCCAATTACGGCGGACGAACGCGCTCAGATGATGCGAGGTTCAGTGCTTGCAGGGCACTATGAGAAAGTCATTGATCGCGACTCGGCCTATGAGATGCTCAAGGCAAAAGGTGAGCAAGCATTGGCGCAGCAGGAGCGACCCGGTTCAACCACGTCGGCAAGACGGGCGCCCCAGTCACAGGCCGGTCAAGTTCTGGACGCATTCGTGAAGAGCGCGGTTCGGGCGGTGGGAAGTCAGATGGGACGGCAGATCATTCGCGGAGTACTCGGCGGGATCCTTGGCGGGACTTCGGGACGGACAAAGAGGTAGCTTGGGAACGGAAGTTGACGATCAGCAAGTCCGCGATGTGCTGAGAATTGAAAAACGCGTCGAGACTCGACGCGTCAGACAATTGACAAACCCCATCGATTTTTGAGGAGCCTGTCTTGGGAGCGGCGAAGTGACTCTCAATTCGCCACGCGAGCACTCACGAGTTCTCGAACGTGATCGGCCCGGCGGTCGGCTGCAAGCAGCCAACACGGCTCGGGCCTTTGTCAGCAACCTGAC
>CAZGVT010000346.1:0-3112 GCA_964529255.1 uncultured Alphaproteobacteria bacterium
ATGTCTCCGTTGCGAATGACGCCAGTGCGATCTGGCATAATCCCGGCGCTCTTGCACGACTTGAAAAGTCCGAAGCAATTGTAAGCTGGATCGACTACGCCGCCGGTTTGCAGTACGGCTATCTCGGCATGACGCAGCCGGTCGAGAAATTAAAGGGCACGATGGCCGCATCGGTGAGCTATCTGACGACCGATGAAATGAAGGAGACTACTCCCGAGCGACCGGAAGGCACTGGCCGCACGTTCACTGCGGGGGATGTGGCTGTCGGTATTTCGTATAGCCAGATGCTGACCGACAAGTTCTCCGTGGGCGGAACGGTCAAGATGATCAGCGAAATGCTTGCGGATGAATCGGCAACCGGCTGGGCCGCGGACGTGGGAACCTACTACGACACCGGTTGGCGCAGCGTCCGTCTCGCGATGCTCACGTCGAATTTCGGCCCCGATATGAAGTTTGTGGAAGAAGGATTTCCGCTTCCGATGAACTTCACCTTCGGCACCTCCGCATATTTGATCAACTCGAAAGATCGTGAGTGGTGGACGGGCTCCGATTCGGTCGGCACACATGCGCTGCTTGCCGCTCTGGCGTGGTCGCACCCCAACGACAATCTCGAAGTCTATAACATCGGGTTCGAGTACGGGTACATGAACACGGCCTTCCTGCGTTTCGGTAAGAAGATCAACGGCTGGGAGCGCGTATCGTGGGACGATTACCGCGAGGTGGTCAATCGCGGCGAGGATGCGTCGGGCGACAATCCGTTCTACGAGTATCCGCTGTTTTCGGCGAACGGCACGTTCTTCGGCAACGGAGCAAGTTTGGGGGCCGGAATCAATCTTGAGAAGATCGGTCTGAAGATTGACTATGCCTACAATGCGATTTCATTCCTCGACAACATTCACCGCTTCTCGTTGGGCTACCGGTTCAACAAGCGGCTGTTTTAAGGGGGAAAGCAAAGATGAAAATGAGAATGATCTTTTTGAAATCCGCCCAAGCGATATTGCTTGCAATTACTGCGCTGGTGATCGTCATCGCGGGCTGCGACCGCTATACGGATGAAGCGGCGACGACCAATCAGGCGCCGACGGTGCGTTTCGTGAATTTCCCGGAAGATTCGGCGGAGTTCAGCTATGCGCCGATAGTCTATTGGCAGGGCTACGATCCCGATGGCTTTGTGTCGGCGTTCGAGTATTTTGATGACACGTCGCAAGTGGGCCTCGATGCGTATCGCGCGGGCAACGCGCAGTGGGAGGCGTACATGGCTTCAATTCCGCAGAGTTCGTGGAATCGCACGGAAGAGGCCAGCCGTCAGATATTCCTTTTGACTGAGGTGGGTATCATCACAGAGCACCTCTTCATGGTGCGCTCGTTGGACAATCAGGACATGCGCTCTCCGATTGCCGTGAGGACGTATTTCCGCTCGAATCTCGCTCCCAATGCCCCGCGCGTGCGATGGTCGATGGGCTCGACCGAGTATGTGACCGAGATGACCATCGAAGACACACTGTTGATGGGCGACACGTTGACCGTCACCTATTCAGGTTTGCGCCTGCTCTGGCAGGGCAGCGATCCTGACTCCCGCGCAGGCAACATCATTCCGCTCGAGTTCAGCTACGCGGCCATTCGCCTGCCGGATGATACGGTGGCCCTTCCCGTTTATGATGACAGTAATCGCGTCGTGGGCTATCGTGAAAGCTGGAGCAATTGGGGCGCCACATCGCAGATTGCTCTCTACGGATTTGAGACCGGCGATTACGTTTTTGCGCTCCGCGTTCGCGACGACGGACTCACCTTGTCTGATACGATTGCGCACGTGTACTTCCACGTGATCAAGCCGACGTTCCACCGCACGCTCTTAATCGTGGATGAGAACAAGTCGGTTGGTCCTGTGGATCTTCAGCGCGGCGGAATTCACCCCGACACAATCATGAATCGCTACTGGGGCGCGGACGGGACCGGCGGCTTGGTGCGGGATGCTTTCGACATTGCCGAAATCCTCTCATCGATTGTAGAGTCGGACACCTTCCAGATTCCTCCGTTCATCTATGATACGTCGGAAGGCGGACCGGTGATGTGGTACTCGAATCGCGACAGCGATCCGATACCGGTCAGTTTGATTCACCAGTTCCGTTCGGTTTGGGTGATTGACGATGACAACGTGGGTACTGTACGAACGGCGACCGAGGTGGCGAATTGGGAGGCTCCTATCACGGCGTACTTGGACGTGAGTGGCACCCTGATGTTCTCTGGCCGCAGAGTTTTCAATGAGACTCTTGCGCTTCAGGCATCAGCTGCCTCGCCGGCGTTCCTAAGGGACTATTTCGGCATTTACTCAGTCAGATCCAAGACTGTTTACAATCCGACTACACCCGCTGCATCAGGGACGCCGGATTTTGCGGGCGCGTCGTCTGCCGATCCTCAGTGGCCCGATCTGGAAGTGGATACGTCCTTCACAAGCCGCTTGAGATATCTCAATCAGCCTGTTCCGTGTCCTCCTGAAATCGAGTATCTTGGCCGCTCTTCGACTCCGCAGAGCTTTGACTTTGCGACGACGGTTTACAACTATGTGTCTTGCACCGCAGGTCAGGGTCTTACTCTGACTGATATTGATTGCAACGTCGACGAAGCTCGCTCGACTCCGACCGTGGTCTGCTTGATTCCGCAGTCTGAGAATCTTGCATTGCTGAACGTGACCCGCATTTACAATGTCACACGCGGAGTCAGCGCCGATCTTGTCAATATTGATAATATGTCCACCAATCTCCTGAATCCGGTTTGGAGAATTTTTGCTTCGATTCCGGTATCGGCGGGCATGTGGACGGACGAAGACGTCTTGGAAGTGGATTACAACTACATTCCGCTTTCCGACGATCACGACGAGCCGATCGGTGTGCACTTTGTGAAGTATGAAGGCACGATTGAGATCGAGCAGGACGGCAGTTTCTTCCGTACGCGGGTGACGGCGGTGCCGCGCTATCGCACGGCGCTCTTCACATTCCCGCTCTCCTACATGAAGAACGACACGTTTGTGCATCCCTTCCTCGGCCCGGTTCCGCGCATAACGATGATGTTGGCAAACGAACTGGTGTTCTTCAACCAGAACATCAATGTCAAT
>CAZGVT010000347.1:0-3104 GCA_964529255.1 uncultured Alphaproteobacteria bacterium
ATTCGCGATGGTCGCGAAATCTGGCGCGGAAAGATCTCCTCGCTTCGCCGTTTCAAGGACGACGTGCGGGAAGTCAAGGCCGGGATGGACTGCGGTATCGGTCTCGAAACGAATCAGGAAATCAAAATCGGTGATTCGCTCGAAGTGTTCGAAATTGTGGAAATCAAACGCAAGCTCGAACACTCGTCGGCGTGAAAGTCGCATTGGCTCTCTTGACCGTTGAACTCTTCATCGGCGAAAGCCATTCCTTGAAAGAGCGCAGATCTGTCGTCAAATCACTCAAGGACCGCATCGCTAACCGGTTCAACGTCTCCGTTGCCGAAGCCGAGGACGACGGCAAGTGGCAGGTCGCTACGCTTCTCATCTCTTGCGCGGGATCTTCACCGGGCAATGTTGAAGGCTGTCTGAAGGACGTCGCCATGTTCATTGAGTCCGATGATCGCGTGCAAGTTTCGATGCCACGGATTCGATTCTATGAGTAAGCCAACGCCCGGTGCCGCGCAGAGCAAGGGCAACCGACCGAAGCGAATTGCCGCCGAAATTCACCGCGACCTGCCCGAATTGCTGCGGCGCCACGCGGAGCTTCCCGCGGATTTGATCGTCAGCATCACGGACGTAGTCGTCACTTCCGATCTTTCTCATTGCAAGGTCTTCTTCAGTGTCATCGGGACCGAGGACGAAGCGCGCATCAAGTCCGTCGCTCGACACCTGAACGCGAAGCGCGGCGTGTTACGCACTGAACTGGCGGCGGTACTGGTCATGCGGCAGCATCCGGAACTGCTGTTCGCGTATGATGAAGTGCCGGCCCGTGCGGCGCGAATCGAAATGTTACTTAAACAGATTCGTGAAAACGACAAACCGGGCGAGCCACAGTGACGTTTCCGGCACATGAGCTGCTTAAACTCCGTGAGATCGCGTTTGCCGGATCGCGAATTCTGGTGGCGTCGCACATCAATCCCGATCCCGACGCCATCGGTTCCATATTGGCGGCGTCCAACCTGCTCGCGCAACTTGGGGCCGCGCCGGTCGCCGTCGTCGAGAGAGGCTTCGCTCCGCGCTGCCGAAGCTTGCCCGGTGCCGATACCATTCGCACCGTCGCCCAGCTACCGGCCGAAACCAGGTTCGACTGCGCGTTCATTGTCGACTGCGGAAGTCTCTCCCGAATCGGAGACGCGGAGCGATTCCTGAACAGCGGCGCGTTTCTTATTAACGTCGACCATCACGTATCCAACGACGCTTTCGGCTCCGTAAATTGGGTCATGGTGGAGAGTTCCGCAACTTGCGAGATTCTGTACGAACTTTGTCGCGAACTCAGTCTGAAAATAGACCGGGATCTGGCAACGAATCTGTACGCCGGCATTCTGACCGATACCGGGCGGTTCCGCTTCTCGAATACGCATGCGCGTACCCTGCAAATCGCCGCCGAATTGATTGCATTGGGGACCGATCCCACGACCATCACGAACATACTGTACTATGATTTGCCGGAGCGTGACCTGCGCTCCATGAGTAGGATCTTTGGTTCCTTGGAATTGCACGGCGGTGGCTCGGTCAGCAGCATGATTGTGCGAAAGGAATCGCTCGTCGAAGATCCCGATAGCATTGTCGATCTTGGACTCTCGATCCGTGGCGTTGAAATCGCAGCCTTGCTCTCCGAAACCGATAATGATCGCATTCGCGTGTCTCTGCGCTCGAAAAGATACGTAAACGTGTCGGAAATCGCCGCGAGATTAGGCGGTGGCGGTCACGAACGGGCGGCGGGGTTTCGCATGCAGGGCAATCTTGAAAGTGTGCGTGAGCGCGTTGTACCGATCCTCGTCGACGCCTCACGAGCCGCAGCCGCGATAGCGGATGTGGGGTGAAGCCGGAAGGACTCATACTTTCGGTCAACAAGCCAGGCGGCTGGACTTCTTTCGACGTCGTCAATAAGATCAGGTCGACTTTGAAATGGAAGTCGGTCGGTCACGCTGGAACGCTTGACCCGTTGGCAACCGGAGTCCTAATCGTGCTTTGCGGCGCGGCAACGGCAAGGTCCGCCGAGTTCACCAATCTCGGAAAGGCCTATCTCGCGTCCGTTCGACTTGGGCTTGTCACCGACACCGACGACCTCGAAGGCTTGGTCACCGAACGTCGCGACGTGGAGCCGCTTGACGCGACCACCGTGGAATGCTGTTTACGCCGGTTCACCGGCGAAATCGATCAGGTGCCTCCGCGCTATTCGGCAGTCAAAGTCGGCGGCAAACGCAGCTACGCAATGGCTCGCCGCGGTAAATCTGTTGAGCTTGCGGCGCGGCGAGTGACAGTCTACGAGCTAACTTTGCGCGCCTTCAATGGATGCGATTTGATTTTGTTTGTGCGATGCTCTGCGGGGACCTACATTCGTTCTATTGCGCGGGACCTCGGTAGTGCGCTGGGTTGCGGTGCCTGCCTTGCGGCTCTCGAACGAACGGCCGTCGGCCCGTATGAGTCCAAAAATTCTCTCACGCTCGAAGAAGTGGTTTTTCGAAAAAACGAGTTCATGGCCGGCTAAGATATGGAAGTCTTTCGCGGATCATGGTCCGGTTTCACTAACACTGTCGACTCCGTCATTGCCGTTGGTGTTTTCGACGGTCTGCACCGGGGACATCGCGCCGTGGTCGCTCGTGCGGTCGAAGCCGCGCGATCTCAGGGACTACGAAGTGTTGTTCTCACTTATGAACCGTTCGGACCGGACGTTGATCGCGGTTCGCATCCAGTACCCTACTGCCTTACCACGGAGGGTGAGAAGTTAGCGCTCCTCTCTGAGTTTGAGCCGGACCTGGTTGTGGTGACTTCCGCGGATTCAAGTTTTGCCCGGCTCTCCGCGGCGGACTTCGTCCAGTTCGTGCTCAAAGGTCGCATCGGAATTCGCCGAGTGGTCATCGGGCACAATCACTCGTTCGGCCGCAATCAATCCGGCGATCGCGAGACGCTTGTTGCCATGTCCCGGCAATTCGGATTTACCGTGGAAGTCGTCAATCCCGTTCGCTCCGGAGACTCCATCATTTCTTCAAGCTCGATTCGCGACGTCCTTCGCGACGGACAAGTGTCACTCGCCGCCGACGCTCTCGGGCGACCGTACAGAG
>CAZGVT010000348.1:0-3082 GCA_964529255.1 uncultured Alphaproteobacteria bacterium
AAGCTGGTCCTTCAGCATCCGGACGGGACCGTTACGTTAACCCTGCAGGATTCGATTTGGAAACTGGAGAGTCCGAAGGCGAGTTTTGACGCCGAAAAGAGCATGGTGGAGCGCGTCACGCGTTTGCTGGCGAAGCTCACTGCGGTGGATTTCGCCGATACGCTTTCCGCGAATGCCTTCGACAAGGCCACGTTTCAACTTCGCGCGGAATCAAGCACGGGCGATCCGATGGAATTCCAATTCATGCCGACCGATACGAGCGGCAATCAGTACTTTGTCCGCAAATCGGGGGCGCCATCGGCGTTCGTCGTATACAAGAGTACGGCCCAGGCCTTGATGAAGAAGCCGGAAGATTTTCGCACCAAGGCAGAAGGCGGGACGAAATTACCCGCAACGAAGTCATGAACTTCGTCAGCCACTTTGAGTCTGACAGCGGCCCGGAAGAGCAGCTTCCGGGCTCGCTCTATCTTTGAATATGAGAACAAGTACTGACCACTGATGATCCGGCGATGAAGAAACTCAAAGATCTGATCCCGTTTCTGAAACCGTACCTGCGTCCCCTGATCTGGGGCAGCTTGTTTGCGCTGTTCAGCAATGCGATTGCTGCGCTGGGACCGTGGTTGCTGAAGCTTGCCATCGACGCGCTGAAGTCCGGAATCACTTCAGCCGAGCTTGCGAAATTCGCCGGTTGGTTTCTGCTGGTCGCGGTAGCATCGGGGGTGTTCCGCTTTGCCATGCGCAGAATCCTGATCGGAGTTTCACGGGAAGTCGAACTTGATTTACGCAATGCACTATTCTCACACTTGCAGAGATTGCAGGTCAACTTCTTCCATCGCCGAAGAACAGGCGATCTCATCGCGCGCTCGACCAGCGACCTCGATTCCGTGCGCAATGTGCTTGGTCCGGGAATCATGTATCCGGTGGATACGCTGGCTATGGCGGTCTTCGCGCTGGCGATGATGATCTGGATTTCTCCGCGTTTGACTCTGATTGCCCTGTGTGCGTTTCCGGTGGTATCGATTTCCGTTTTCATCCTGGGCCGGGTGACCCACAAGCTGCACATGCGCATTCAAGAGCAATACTCGGCGCTGTCGGATTGCGCGCAGGAGAATTTCTCCGGCGTGCGCGTAGTAAGAGCTTTCGCTCAGGAAAGTCGCGAGATTGACCGCTTTCGTGAATTGAATGAAGAGTACGTGCGACGAAATCTGGCGATGGTGAAGGTGCAGGCGATGTTTATGCCGGTGATGTTCTTCTTGTTTGAAGTCGGTACGGCGGTCATGCTGCTGATCGGTGGACGGGCGATTTTTTTTGATGAGATTACGCTTGGTGACTTCGTAGCTTTTGTGGGCTATCTTGGCATGCTTGCGTGGCCGATGATTGCGATTGGCTGGGTGGCGAATCTGTTTCAACGCGGCGCGGCATCGATGGGCCGCATCATGGAAATCTTGAACGAGCGGCCGGAGATTACAAATCCGGCCACACTTCGCCGTCCTGAGGACATGCGCGGGGAGATCGAGTTTGATCGCGTAAGTTTTTCCTATGGAGAGAATGAGCCTGTATTAAAGGGAATTTCATTCAGGGCAAATGCCGGTACAACGGTTGCGTTGATTGGCCGGACCGGCAGCGGAAAGTCCACAATAGTGAATCTGATACCGCGCATTCTGGATCCAATCAACGGCGCAGTCAGGATTGATGGCGTACCGACGACTGAGTGGCCGCTTGCCGAGTTGCGCGCGCTGGTCGGGATGGTTCCACAGGATGCGATGCTGTTTTCGGATTCGCTTGAGAATAACGTTGCCTTTGGGGTGAACGAAGTCGAACCCGACAGAATTGCGGAAGCCGCAAGAATTGCCCAGCTCTCGAAGGATGTTGAGGAGTTCAGAGACGGTTATCGCACAGTGGTAGGTGAGCGTGGCATCACGCTATCCGGCGGTCAGAAGGGCCGCGCGGCGCTGGCGCGGGCGCTGCTGAGGAATCCGCGAATTCTGATTCTGGATGATGCGCTTGCTGCGGTCGACACCAATACCGAAGAGGAGATTTTACGCGAGCTTCGCACATTCACACACGACAGGACTTCGATTATCGTCTCCCATCGCATCTCGGCCGTGCGCGAAGCGGACCTCATCCTGGTCGTGGATCAGGGCGAAATTATCGAACGCGGTACGCATGAAGAACTCGTGGAACAAGGCGGTTTTTATGCCGATCTTGAGCGTATGCAAAGGCTCGAGAGAGAATTGGAATCCATGGTGCCGGAGATTGACGCATGAGCGGCGGACCGCAAGCCGAAGAAGAGATCCTCGGTAAGGCCTACGATGCGAGGCTGGCCAGGCGGCTCTGGGGCTACGTCGGAGATCAGAAGCCGCGTGTGTACCTTGCCGCGGTCGTGCTGCTCATGGGTGCCGGAGCGGAACTGGTCGGGCCTCTTTTGACCAAGATGGCGATCGACGACTACATCGCCGCGAAGGACTGGCCGGGTCTGGTGATGATCGTGGCGGCATTCATGCTCGTTGCAGCGGGCGCAGCGGGGCTGCGTTGGGCCGAAACCTACCTTACAGGCGCAGCCGGTCAGATGATCATTTTTCGTATGCGCATGCAGGTCTACGAAAAGCTGCAACGGCTTTCAATCAGCTATTACGACAAAAATCCGGTCGGCCGGATGATGTCCCGCGTAACGTCCGACATTCAGGCATTGTACGAAATGTTCAGCTCCGGCATGGTGGCAATCCTTGGGGACGTTGCCACGCTGCTGGGAATCATGATCGTCATGTTTGCGATCAACTGGACGCTTGCGCTGTTGACGCTCTCCGTCGTGCCGTTTCTTCTATTGGTGACTTTTGCATTTCGGAAGAAAGTGCGCGATCTGTACCGTCAAACGAGATTGCAGATTGCACAATTGAACGCCTACCTGCACGAAAATATCACCGGAATGAAGGTGGTTCAGCTGTTTGGCAGGGAGCAGCGAAACTACAATCGGTTCGCTGAAATCGGCGGCGACTTGCGAGACACTTACATTCGCACGATTTTCCAGTACGCCATTTTCTTTCCCGCCGTCGAAATCCTGTCCGCCGTAGCCGTCGCCTTG
>CAZGVT010000349.1:0-3070 GCA_964529255.1 uncultured Alphaproteobacteria bacterium
ATTACATGGTCGCGCAAACGTCGTCGCGATTTCCCGGTCTGACTTCGGAGGCGGTGACTGATCTGCTCATTGAGCGCGCGCATCTCGGTGCGGTTCCGGCCTCGGATTTTCTGGGACGCGAAGTTCGCGGCGATGCGAAGCGCAGCAATTTTCTACGATTTTGTTATGCCGTTCCCGATGAAACACTCAATCGCGCGGCGGAGAGTCTGAAGAAATTGTGATCTAGGCGAATCAAGTTGGCTAAACGAAACGCCCCGCCTGAAAAAGGCGGGGCGTTCGTGTCTTCAGAGATGGCGTAATCTAATCGTAGGCGTCAACGACTTCTTCGAAGCTCGACAATTGTGGGAATTCCGGGTCCTCTACCGGCGCATTTCCGGGCCGTATGGATAGCGCGGTTTGCATCCCGACGGTGGAAGCAGCTTTCAGTTCATCGACGATATCCGAGACAAATAGAATGCGTCGCGGGGGCAGGTCGAGCGCGTCGGCAATGCGGCGGTAGGCGCTGATCTCGCGCTTCATCCCGATGGTCGTATCAAAGTAGTAGTCGATGTAGCGCGTGAGATCGCCGGCGGCGGAGTAGCGAAAGAGCAGCTCTTGCGCCAATGTGCTGCCGGAAGAAAAAATCGCGATCGTCTTGCCGCTGCCGTGCCAGCGCCGCAGTGCCGGCGGCACGTCGGCGAACACTTCGCCGCGCAATTCACCGGCACGATAGCCGGCCTCCCAGATTCTCCCCTGAATCGCCTTCCACGCCGAATACTTGCGATCCGCGCGAATCAGCCACTGCAAGTAAGCCAGCGCACTCTGTGGTTTGTCGTCATCCGGCCAGATTGCCGTCACGCGCTCGTGCTGAATATCGCTCTCGTACTCGCGGCGCAGCTCGCGCAAGTCACACAGTAGTTTTGCATCGACTGCGCGCGCTTCAAGATACGACGCCAGTTTGTCTCCCGCGTATTGAAACAGCGTGCGATGCACGAAGTCCACGGGAGTCGTGGTGCCTTCGATATCGAGCAGATAGGCCTGAACTTTTGTGTTCATTTATGCCGTTATAGCCTGCGGCGGAATAAATGCGGGACCGAAGCAGACAGCAAGGTAACCTTTATCCACTCCGCTCTCCGTGTAATAGGGCGTCCAGCCTGCGACATCCTGAAACAACCGAATTGCGCGGATGCGTTTGTCGCTGCACAGATCGAACCAGTGCCAGGTTCCCGCAGGCACACGCAGGAGGTCACCCGCACTAACTTCGACGGCGACGACCGCTCCGTCTTTCGGACGCACATGAAAGATGCCGTGACCCTCAATGATGAATCGCACTTCATCCTCCGAGTGCCAGTGCTCGCGGCTGAATTTTGCGAGCATGACGTCGAGGTTCGGCGTATCCGGCTTCAGGTCGATCACGTCGGCGGTAACGTAGCCGCCGGAGGCTTTCAGCAACTCGATCTCCTTGGCATAAGCTTCGAGAATCTCCTGAGCGGTGGATTCGTCGCTGACCGGACGCTCCGGCTTCCAGCGCGCGAAATCAATCCCGAGCGTGCTCAAGAAGTCCCGCGCTTCAGCATATTCGCCGATGGTCTGTCCCGTTTCGGGAATGCGCACGTATGCCATTCGCCTCAGCTCCTCCCTTGCAAAGAAAGTTTGCGTCCAATGACTTCAAACAAAAATTCGAATACTTCAACGTGCCTCCGCGCCGCCGCGAGATCATTTCCCCAAGTGTAGAGCCCGTGCCGTTCGAGCAGGAAGCCATGCACGGATGTATCGCCGTCGAGCAGTGTTTCCACCTCGGCGGCGAGTTGCGGAATCTCCTGCGAGTTTTTCAGAATCGGAATACGCTCATGGTGCTCATGCGTCTTCACGCCTTCGAGCCCTTTCAGCATCTCGTAACCGCTCACTGTCAACTGCCCGCTCTCACCATGGAGATCGGAAAGCAGCGTATTCCAGATGGAGTGGGTGTGCAGAATGGCGCGGGCGTTTGTGCGCTTCACGATCGCGAGATGGAGTAAAGTCTCGGCTGAAGGGTTGCCTTCGCCTTCGAGTTTCTTGCCATGCTCATTAACGATCAGCAGGTCGGCGGCTTTGATCTCGCCTTTGTCGACTCCGCTGGGCGACATCAACAGTCGTAACGGGTCATCGCTCAATAGCACACTGAAGTTCCCGCCCGTTCCCGGCGCCCAGCCGTTGCGGTGAATCGCGCGGATGGTCTCCATGAGCTGTTCCCGCTGCTGCCAGACGGCCAGCGAGTCGTCGGCGAAGCTTTCCAATTCCCGCGCAGCAAAGGCGAATTGACGAGCCATCAGTGCCTCCTTCAGGAAACCTTTAGTTCTTTCCATAGCACGGACGAAATCAGAAAGTCCGCCGTGCGCTTGTTGCAGGCGGTGGGAATATCGTACAGCACGGCGAGCCGGAGCAGTGCTTTCACGTCGGGATCGTGCGGATGCGTGTCCATCGGATCCCAGAAGAAGATCAGGACGTCGATCTTTCCTTCGGCGATCATCGCACCGATCTGCTGATCACCGCCCAGCGGTCCGCTCTTCAACGAGTGAATCGCCAGATCAGTCGCCTTGCGAACGGTTTCACCGGTCGTTCCGGTGGCATAGATTCTATGCTCACTGAGCGTGAGCAGATTGAATTCCGCCCACTCGGCCATATCGGTTTTCTTGGCATCGTGAGCGATCAGGGCAATGTTCATATTCTGGTAAGAGTGGTCAAAGAAGAAGCCCGCCAAGTCCGGCGGGCGTCACAGTGCTTATGTTTGACAGCAGAAGTACTGCTCAGACCCGACCGTGATTCCCGCACAGAGAACAAAGCATGCACATTCCGCTCCCGTTCAGACGGCGGCAGGTGCGATGGACACGATTGAGCGACTTTAGCTGCATAGAGATGCAATATACAAAAATCGCATGCGGTTGTCAAGGTTGGGATGCGTCAACATGCTGTGGAGAGTCAGATTTTCAGTCAAATTAAGCAGTTAGGCGAATAGATGGTGCTGGCTTCATTTCGAGCAATCTATTCCTTGCGGCTAAAGTCATTCTCAAAAGTACGGTTGCATCCAGATTCCGGCCGGGTAACGCGCGGG
>CAZGVT010000350.1:0-2989 GCA_964529255.1 uncultured Alphaproteobacteria bacterium
CGGCCGGTCCTTCCCTATCAATTGCAGATCCGCAATGGAATTCTGCCTTCGATTCGGTTTTTTTGTCAGTGGTAAGGTTGTGCCGACTTATTGTTCCGGCAATGGTACTACGCAAAGGTGGAGCCGTGTTGGCGATTGGATCCACGACAGTGAAACAGCCGATCGAGAATCTGACTACATCCAACGCGCTTCGACCCGCACTTGCCGGATACCTGCGGACTCTTGCAAATGAAGTCGCCGTTCAAAATGTCCGCGTGAATATGATAGCGCCGGGACGGATACTTACGGAGCGATCCATCGAATTGGAAACGGCGCTCGCCACCCAGCGAGGAATCAGCATGGGTGAGGCGCGAGCTCACTACGAGGCGGAGATTCCCATGCGCCGTATCGCCGACGTGGACGAATTCCCGGCACTCTGTGCCTTCCTATTGTCGCCTCGCGCTTCGTACATCACGGGACAGACCTATTGCATCGACGGGGGAAGAGTTGCTTCGGTTTTCTAGTTTCATTATTGTGGCTTTCATGGCGATTGGTATTGCAGCCTCCGCCTCAGCTCAGTACGACGAAGCTGAGCCTGCCGATACTGTCGAGGCCGTAGAGGACACACTGCCCAATGCACCCGTTGAGGCCGTCAAGGAGTTGGGACCGGACAGCGCGTTGCTTGAAGTTCAACGCATTCAATCGGCGGTGCATCTGGCAACGACGTGGGTACGACGATTGCTCCTGCGTGGATGGATGAATCCGACCACAATCGGGGCGTACGCTACCTACTCGCTTACGTCCTGGAGCGAAGGCACGGGATCTTACGGTCCGGTCGAGGCAAGAGTCACCATGCATTACCTTGGCCCGGCAGAATGGCTGAACAAAGAGGCGGAGACTTTGCAGGCGGCAGTCCAATTCATGGATGCCGAGCAGACGCTCATCGAATACGACTTTGTCTTACCGGCCACACAGCGTGTAACGGAAATTTACCGCGCCTTGTATCGGGTCGATCGCGGCGATGTCCTACCTACGAAACTGGAACTTGATCCGGGGCAACTGGACTACGATGCTGTCGATAAGCCGGTCACGGCGGGTCGAAGAATCATGAAAGTCTACGCGGGCGAGTTTGACACCGAGATGTATCGCGGTTCCGGAACGGATGGCAGTGAAGTCATTATCTTTCGCAGCGCGGCGGTACCTCCCCTTGAAATCCTCGTTTTAGGTTATGGCAACGAGGGCTTGACTTATTCATCCGGCGGGAATAATCCCACTCCGCGATTCAAGACTACCTTGCCCCCATCTCGCTAAGAACATTCGGCGCCGCCCGTGCAAAAAATCCAGAGCGCAGTCCGCCCTTCAGATCCGGACTTTCAGGCCAACACCGCTGCCATGCAAAGGCTCGTTAACGAGCTGAAGCAACACTTGACGACACTCTATCCGGCGGCGGGTACGGCACTTGCCGTAGAACGGCACAGTGAGCGGGGGAAGCTCCCGGTTCGCCACCGGATTGAAAAGCTCTTCGACCCTGACACCCCATTCCTGGAGTTTTCTCCGCTTGCCGCGCACGGGATGTATGAAAATGACGCGCCGTCAGCGGGCATCGTAACCGGAGTTGGTGTCGTACGCGGCCGTGAGGTGCTGATCGTCGCGAACGACGCAACCGTCAAAGGCGGCACCTATTATCCCATGACGATTAAGAAGCACCTGCGCGCGCAGGAGATCGCCATGGAAAATCGCCTGCCGTGCATCTATCTTGTAGATTCCGGTGGGATTTTTCTTCCAGAACAGGCGGGCACATTTCCCGATCGCGGGCACTTTGGCCGCATCTTCTATAATCAGGCGCGGTTGAGCGCATTGGGAGTGCCGCAGATTTCCGTCGTCATGGGCTCGTGCACCGCCGGGGGTGCTTACGTGCCTGCGATGTCCGATGAAACCGTGATCGTGAAAGGAACGGGCACGATTTTCATCGGCGGCCCTCCGCTTGTAAAGGCGGCAACAGGAGTCGAAGTGAGCGCCGAGGACTTGGGCGGTGCCGACGTGCATACGCGGATTTCCGGAGTCGCGGACCACTTTGCAGCCGATGATGAGCATGCAATCTCGATTGTCCGCTCGATTGTCGAGGGTTTGGGTCGGTTTCCTCGCCATGACTTTGATCTCGAAACCCCTGAAGATCCGGCGTACGATCCGGCTGAATTATACGGAGTCGTCCCATCCGATCTGAAGAAGCAATACGATATTCGCGAAGTCATTGCCCGAATGGTGGATGGATCGCGCTTTCAGGAATTCAAAGCCCGTTATGGCACGACACTCGTCTGCGGTTTCGCCAGAATTCACGGCTATCTTGTGGGAATCATCGGAAATAATGGCGTGCTGTTCAGCGAATCCGCAAAGAAAGGCGCGCACTTTATTGAGCTATGCGGTATGCGCAAAATTCCGCTGATCTTCCTGCAGAATATCACCGGATTTATCGTCGGTAAGGCTTACGAACACGGAGCCATCGCTTCCGACGGCGCAAAGATGGTCCATGCCGTCGCCTGTGTTGATGTACCGAAATTCACGGTGATTGTCGGCGGTTCCTATGGGGCCGGCAACTACGCAATGTGCGGGAGGGGCTATTCTCCCCGGTTGTTGTGGATGTGGCCGAATGCGCGTATCAGTGTGATGGGAGGAGAACAGGCTGCCACGGTGCTGGTGCAGGTCAAAGACGAGCAGTTGCGAGCCAAGAACAAAACGCTGACCGCCGACGAAGTTGAGGCCATCCGCAGACCTGTACTCGAAAAGTACGAACACGAAGGGAGTCCGTACTTTTCGACCGCGCGACTTTGGGATGATGGTATACTTGATCCGTTGGACACTAGACAGGCCATCGCGCTTGGAGTTGCAATGTCCGCCAATGCTCCCGTGCCCGACTACAGACCGGGCATCTATCGAATGTAATCCATGCCTGAAACGCCTCTATATCAGGAAATGCAACGTAGTCGCATTATCGAGTGGACTGCGGTCGTCG
>CAZGVT010000351.1:0-2986 GCA_964529255.1 uncultured Alphaproteobacteria bacterium
AAACCCGGTGAGACTTTCTGGGCCCTTCGCGGCAATCGCGACGGACACGAGTACGTAGGTTCCGCGCTTGATAACGGCGCAAAAGCGGTGGTGGTTGATGAAGCGTGGGCAAGTGGCACTCAGGCAGGCAGATACATTGGCAAGTGCGTCGTCGTAGCCGACACTCAGCAGTCGCTTGTGGTTGGGGGAGCGGCGTGGCGCCGCGAATTTCGCGGCGAGGTAATCGGTATCACGGGAAGCAACGGCAAGACATCAACCAAAGATATTTTGTTAGCGGTGTTGCGCGTAAAGTACCGCTGTGGCGGGACGATTGGAAACCTCAATAACCAACTCGGTGTGCCGCTCACTCTGCTGAATTTGCCCAACGATTTGGACTATGCCGTCATCGAAATGGGAGCTTCCTACATCGGAGAGATTGCGGATCTCTGCCGGATGTCTGATCCCAATCACGGGCTGGTCACTTCCATCAGCAAGGCGCATCTCTCCGGTTTCGGCGAACTGGCGGGAGTCGCATTCACGAAGGGACAATTGTACGACCACATCGCCTCACGCGGCTCCGGTTTTGTTCCCGTAGAGAATGAACTTTGCAGAGTCGAGTCCGCCGGGATCCATCGCCGAGTTGGTTACGGATTCCGAGCGAAACCCGAAGATTGGAGCGGCAATTACGTTCACGGCACAGAGTTAAGGTTTGACAATCGCGCCTCAGCCGCGTTCCGGGTTGACTCCGTCGCGGTGAGATTGAACGTACCGGGACGACCGGCGGCCCAAGCTGCGCTGGCGGCTATTGCAATCGGAAAAGAATTTGGATTGAGCGCATCAGAAATCGCTCCGGTCGTCGAGTCCTGGCAAGGAGTGAGCGGGCGCACGCGATTGATCGAGGCCGCGGGAATACGCGTACTGGATGACAGCTACAACGCTAATCCCGAGAGCGCGAAGGCGGCACTGGACACGCTTGCTATGACACCGGCAGAATTTCGAATCGCCGTACTTGGCGAGATGGCGGAACTTGGAGATTTTACGATCGAAGAGCATAGAAATCTCTTGAAGTATGCGAGCAAACTACCGCTCAGTCGAATCCTGTTGGTTGGAAGGACATGGGAGTATCTTGAGGCAGATGCATATAGCGATTGCCGCGAAGTGAGCCTCTTTTCCGGCGTAAGCGCATTGATTGACTCCTTGAAAGAATCAATTCGCGGCGGTGATCTGATCTTGTTTAAGGGGTCTCGCAGCAGCCGGCTGGATGAGGCTGTTGCGAGTCTCGCCGGGAATTCCATCTGATGTTGTACTACCTCTTTCTTCCATTGCGGGATCTGATACCGGGTGCAAATCTGTTTCGGTATATCACTTTTCGTTCGGCGGCAGCGGCGGTATTGGCGCTCGCGCTTTCGTTTTGGATCGGGCCATGGATGATCCGAAAACTTCGCAAGCATCAGATTGGCGAATCTATTCGCAGCGATGGACCACAGACCCACCTTGCGAAGGCAGGAACTCCGACGATGGGTGGACTGATGATTCTCGCATGTGTCGCAATTCCTACTCTCTTATTCGCGAATCTGAAGAGTTTTTATGTGCTGATTTCGTTGGTCGCGTTTTTATGGATGGGCGCGGTTGGATTCTTCGACGACTATTTGAAGACCGTTCGAAAGATGAAAAAAGGTCTAATCGCGCGTTACAAGCTGGCCGGGCAGATTGGATTGGGCGCGTTAGTGGCCGCATTTGTGCTCTTGTATCCTCATCACTTCGGCCGCAATTTCGCGGAGCAGGTTACGCTGACGACATTGCCGTTTCTGAAGAACGTCATGCTTGACTTTGGATACTTGTATCCGTTGGTGATTATCGTTGTGATCACCGGCACATCGAATGGAGTCAATCTGACCGATGGGTTGGACGGCCTGGCGATAGGTGTGACATCGATCGCCGCGGTGGCATTTGTCGGCATGGCGTATGTCACCGGCAACTCGAGATTTTCGGATTACTTGAACATCGTTTATCTTGACGGCGCGGGAGAACTGACGATATTCTGCGCCGCACTGGTGGGCGCAGGTCTGGGTTTTTTGTGGTACAATGGATATCCGGCGCAAGTGTTCATGGGCGATACCGGGGCCCTTGCCTTGGGCTCGGCGCTTGGCACGATGGCGATACTCCTGAAGAAGGAGCTGTTCCTGTTGGTGATTGGAGGAATCTTTGTCGTCGAGGCGCTGAGCGTGATCGTTCAACGAGTTTTTTTCAAATATACGAAGCAGAAGTATGGCACGGGCCGTCGCGTCTTTCGCATGGCTCCGATTCACCATCACTTTGAGCAGTTGGGTTGGCACGAGTCAAAAGTCGTGGTACGATTTTGGATTATGCAGGTGTTGTTGGTACTGGTTAGTCTTACCATGTTCAAGGTTCGGTAAGTGGAGTTGATTCTCCGCGGCAAACGCGTCGCGGTAATCGGAATGGCGAGAAGCGGAATCGGCGCGGCGGGACTGGCAAAGCGGCTCGGCGGGAGTGTGCTGGTCTCGGACATGAAACCGGCGGAGATGCTTGGCGGCGCGGTGGAGGAGCTGCGCGCGCTGCAGATCGACGTCGAAACCGGCGGTCATTCTCGAGTACTGAAGGAGAAGTTTGACCTTGTCGTGCTCTCCCCGGGAGTCGTGCCGATGCCCGCGAATGTTCAGACATGGGAGCGTGCAGGTACCGAGATCTGGTCCGAACTCGAGCTTGCCTCACGCGCGTGCAAGTCACGTTGGATTGCGGTCACGGGCTCCAACGGCAAGACAACGACGGTGAATCTTGTGAATCAGATGCTGCGGCATGCCGGACTCGACAGCCATCTGGCGGGAAACATCGGAACGGCATGGAGCGGCCTGCTCCCCGCCCCCGAAGTTCGCGTGTTTGTGGTTGAGGTGTCCAGTTTTCAGCTTGAGCGAAGTTACGAGATTCATCCGACGGTGAGCGTATTTTTGAACTTGCACGAAAATCACCTGGATCGACACGGAGACAT
>CAZGVT010000352.1:0-2982 GCA_964529255.1 uncultured Alphaproteobacteria bacterium
GACTGCCCGGTGTTGAACGGTAACTTGATCATCAGCGACCCGCTGAATATCGAGATCCTCGACCTTCAGGGCGCCAGTTACTGCGATGCGGGTGGACAGATTGTTCACACGCTCACAGTCCCGGGCGGCGCAGGTCTGGTGGAGGATGTGAACGTTATCGTTAATCTGTTTCACACCTTCTATCCGGACCTCGTGCTGGATATCGAACACAACGGTACGCGTGTCTTGTTGACCTCACAGGGTGCTGCCGGGGTTAACTGCGGAGCGCGAACCTGGATTTTCGACGACAGTGGAGTTCCGTGGTATTCTGACTCCGATTGCGGCTATGAGGGCTGCGTACAACCGGGCGCGTTACCCGAGCATGGTTGCGCGACGACCACCGACTTGAACGCGTTCAACGGACAGGATGCTTCCGGCGACTGGACTTTCCGTCTGGTGGACGCGGTGGGACTCGATGTCGGCACGCTTTTCGATTGGGGACTGTGCCTGACTACAACTCATGTCGAACCCGGATTCGTTGGCGCCGAATTCGAGTTTCCCGTGTTTGGCTGCGTGGACGACCAGCTTGCGCCGCTGCTGTTTAATCTTCCGGTCACGATGACCAATCACGGCGGTTCACCTTGCGACAACGTGGAGTTCTCCATGGGTGGCGGCGCCGGACCCGGCGGCGGGTTTTCGGTCGATCCCGCAAACCATAATTTTGGTACTTTGGCTTCGGGCGAGTCCGCCACGTTTGACTTCTCGATCTCGATCACCCCTTCGGGAACGGGCGGTAACATCTTCACCAGTGCGCTGGTCTCGTCAGCAAATTGTGGCTCGTACTTCATCGACTTCATCACCGTGCCGACCCCGGCCTGTGGCGAACCCGGAAATTGCGGTTGTATGGATGTGACGTTCGTCATCGACGTGACCGGCTCCATGGGTTTTGCGATTGACAACGTGAAGAACGAGTTGCCGAATATCATCAGCGATGCGCAAGCCGCCTCCGGTGGCGACGTGCGATTCTCTCTCATCTCATTCACGGATGATGTCTTCCCGCTCGTGTCGCATACTTTTGACTATGATTTGATCACCAGTCAAATCAACGGACTCTTTGCCAGCGGCGGAAACGGTGAACCGGAAGCATCGGATGAAGCACTCAGGCACGCATTGCTCGGCTTCAACGAGTGCGATCAGGACGATGCTGTCGTCGTCGATCCGTGGCGCGAGGGCTGCGACAAGATTGCCGTGTTGGTCACGGACGCTCGACCTGGTGGTTGCGATGACTTCTATAACCCCGGCGAGGATGATGTCAATGCGCATAGCCGCGCCTTGGATGCGCTCAATATCGGCGCCAAAATTGCCGCCGTGTACGTGCCGGTGTGGCCGGATTTCGCGCCGGAAATCGTTCCCATCATGATTGACTACGCGACCACCTCGAACGGCTCGTATCGCATGGTGAATGCCGATGGATCCGGGACCGGTGCCGCTATCGCAGAAATTGTCCGGGAGTGCGGTGAAGCCGGATTCGGTGACGACTGTCTTCCCGAAGGGCCCGATTGTAACGGCGGACAGCCGCTGTTCTACTCCACGACGACCGGCCTGATCGCCGATGCAACCTTGCAGGTTACCGCTGATGGTCATCTTGTGCTCAACTGGACGCCGGTGAACGGCACGGAATGGTACCAGGTCTATACTGCGGGCGAGCTCGACGAGGAGTCCAACTGGAGTTCTCTTGGTATGTCCTATGACCCGAGCTTTGTGCTGCCCGAGGAGACTTTGGAGAACAGCAATCCCGACGCGCCGACGTACTTCTACGTCAAGACCAAGGTCGCCGCACAGAACCTCATTGCCAGCGATATCGCCTGCTGGCCGATTGACGAGGGCAGCGGCGAAACCGTCGAGGACTTCGCGCAGGATAACGACGGGACTATTCACGGAGCGGAATGGATCACCGGCCCTTCGGGGCATTACGGACTCCACTTTGGCTACGGTGACTATGTTCGCATCGAAAATGACTGCGAATTCTACGGCCAGCCATTGCAGATTCAAGCCTGCTGCCAGATCGAACAGTATCCGACGGTTCAGGGCGGAGCATATTACATTCTCTCCTGTCACCGCTATACGACATGGTTCGAGGGATTCGGCCTGAGAATCGATATCAACGGCCGTCTGCTCTCACAGGTCTGGAACCAGAATACCGGTTCCTGGCAGACCCTGTGGGCGCCGAGTAATCGACAGGTGCCTCTGGGCGAACCGTTCCTTGTCACGGCGGTCATCAACGGCCGTGATTCGATGCTGCTGCTCAACGGTGAAGTTGTGGCGACGGGCCGTCAGGACTACGTCAGTATCACGAACGGTTTCAGCATGGCACTGGGTGCGCATCACTACAACGATGAAGGCGGCGAGCGCTATCAGTATCACATGCACGGTGATATTCACTGGGCCAAGGTCTCGCAGATCGACGAGGACTAAGTTCTGCTGACAATCTGTTACGGCGCGGCCCCGGTGGTTTCACCGGGGCCGCGTGTGTTTTCTCTCAGCAGACTCCGTGGGAGGACAAGGGGGGGGCTTCGCCGAGCGGCGTGCCCTCACGCCGCCGGAACCGAAGCTTACCACATTAATCTTGTCATCTTGAAGGCGCGTCTTCCGTTTTCGCGCCTGAAATATCTCCGGAGTCGACTTACTCGCCCGCTTCCATCTCCCCCCCACTCCGGGGGAGGACAAGGGGGGGGGCGCCGAGCGGCGTGCCCTCACGCCGCCGGATTTCTCTGCGAATCTCCCCCCACTCCGTGGGGGGAACAAGGGGGGGGCTTCGCCGAGCGGCGTGCCCTCACGCCGCCGGATTCCTCTGTGAATCTCCCCCCACTCTGTGGGGGGATTAAGGGGGGGGCTTCGCCGAGCAGCGTGCCCTCACGCCGCCGGAATCGAAGCTTACCACACTAATTTTGTCATCTTGAAGGCGCGTCTTCCGTTTTCGCGCCTGAAAGATCACCGGAGTCC
>CAZGVT010000353.1:0-2978 GCA_964529255.1 uncultured Alphaproteobacteria bacterium
CTTGACGGCGCGCGTGGTCGAGGTGTTCCCGAACGGCACGATGCGCATCGAAGGCGAGAAAAACGTCATTATTAACGGGGAACGGCAACTCACTATTCTCTCCGGTGTGATTAGACCGGAAGACGTGACGCCCGACAACAGTGTGCGAAGTGATCTGATCGCCGATGCGCAGATTACTTTCAAGGGCAAGGGTGTCCTCGGAAATACCGAGCGCCCCGGAATTATTGCGCGCATCTTCGATTGGCTCTTCTAAGATGAGACTCACTCATTTACTGTTGTTCACAGCTCTGTGCGCGTCGACTCTCTCCGCTCAGGTCCGCATTCGCGACCTGACCACGTCGCCCTATACGATGTCGACAACGCTCACGGGGTACGGTCTTGTCGTCGGCCTGGCGGGTACAGGCGATGGAAGCAAATCGTCCTTTACTCCGCAGGCGTTCTCGAGTATGCTCAAGAATTTCGGTATTCAAGTTGATCCTGCGACGCTAAAGCTCAAGAACGTCGCCGCCGTGATGGTCACCTGCGAGATGACTCCCGGCGCGCGTACCGGATCGCGCTGCGATGCCTTGGTCTCCTCGCTCGGAGATGCCACCAGTCTTCAAGGCGGAACGCTCCTGCGATCGGTGCTTAATGATCCCTGGGGAACGCCCGTTGCCGAAGCGCAAGGTCCGCTCTCTATCGGCGGTTTTAACTTCGAGTCGCAGGGCTCACGGGTCTCCCGCAATCATGCGGTGGTGGGAAGAATACCATCCGGCGCCACGTTGTATGCCGACGGCCCGTCCCTTCCTGCACCCGCAGACTCCTTTGTGCTCGGTCTCAACCAGCCCGAACTCCAACTCGCCGTGCGGCTTGCCGACGCGATCAATACGGTTTACGAAAACGCCGCCGCCGTCAGTGATCCCGCGACCGTGGTGGTGCGTGTGCCGGAATACAACAAGACACCCGGTGAGCGCTATCGATTCCAATCGGAAATCGGAGAAATCTACGTTACACCGGTGCCCTCCGACCGCATTGTTATCAACGAGCGCACCGGCACGATCGTTGTCGGTGCGGCTGTCGTGCTAATGCCTGCCGCTGTTTCTCACGGAAATCTCACGGTGGAAATCTCGGATCGCGCGGCCGTCAGCCAACCCGAACCGTTTTCGGAGGGTGAAACAGTCGTCGAGCGCCAAAGTCGTATTTCTGTCGAGAATGCCGGTACCGGACTGCTGGATCTCGAAGGTGCAGCATCCGTCGGCGATGTTGCTCGCGCACTGAACTCGCTTGGGGTCAGCCCGCGCGACATGATTGCGATTTTTCAGGGACTCAAGGAAGCGGGCTCGCTTCAAGCTGAGTTGGTGATTATATGATCCCGCTTCATGCCGTCGCAAAGCACTCGATCCAATCCACAGAAGCCTTACGCTTGGCTCACTCGCGCACAGACTCCACAACTGCCGCTCAAGAAAAAGCCGCAAAGCAGTTTGAGAACTTGCTGGCGTTGCAGATGGTCAAGGAAATGACTAAAACCATCGAAAGCACGGACCTTTTCGGAAGCATGCCCGGCGCTCATGTGTATTCCGGAATGGCGGACTGGCAGCTGGCTGAAATGCTGAGCCGGAATGCAAAACTCGGAATCAAAGAGGCGATTCTGCGCCAACTCGAATCTAAGGAGACTAAGACAGATGATTCCAACCTCCGCTGAATTTGTTCGCCACATTGGCGCACTCAGAATCATGGTTCGAAATCTGAATCTTGCGCTGAGAGAAAATAAACTTGATTCGGTCGAGGAGCTCTCTCACTCCATGCAGGAGCTGCTGCTCGAAATGATCCGCGCGCAGCGGAAATTGCCGCGCGACGCTCAGAAGAGCCTGAAGCCGCATTTTGCCGCCGTCCGCAAGGATGCGCTAAAGGCGCTGGAACTCAGCCGAAAGATTCTCGACGATAGTCTTGAGGCCGTGCACGAGCTGATTAAGTCCGTTCAAGAAATCGTCGGATACGGATCCGACACCCACGGCAACTCCGTGCTAATTGATCGAAAAGCCTGATGTCCTCGCTCAACGAAATCCTCCAAAACAGTCGTCAGGCCCTGCAGATCCAGCAATTGGCCATGCAGGTCATTGGACAAAATACGTCCAATGTCAATACGGAAGGCTACTCGCGGCGCCGCGTTGAGTTGACCTATGCCGCCCCTCACGAATTCATCGGTGCGTGGAACGGCGGAGGCGGAGTCGACATTCAGTTTCTCGGACGAGTCCGTGATCAGGTCGTGGAGCGGCAGATTCTCCAGGGCACATCTGAAGAATCCTACTGGGGCACAAAGAGTGAGCAGCTTGGGCGAGTCGAGGAAATTTTCGACGAGCTGTCCGGTGTAGCTATCAGCGACAAGTTGCAGGAGTTCTGGTCTGCCTGGCAGGAACTGGCCAATGACCCCGAAGGGACCAGTACGCGTATTTCTCTGCGGCAAAAAGCGGAAACCTTGGCTGCCGCGGTCAGACGCGCAGACGGCCAACTACGCGAGCGCAATGACTCTCTGAATGAGCAGGTGCTCGATAATGTCGACGGCATCAATCAGTTGACTTCGGCGATCGCGGAACTAAACGTGGCCATCGTAAATGCCGAAAGCCACGGCACCGAGGCTTCCGATCTGCGCGACACACGGGATCAGCGAATCGAGGAACTCTCCCGCTTGATTCCCGTGCATGTTGTGGCCGACGTCACCGGTGTGATCAACGTCTATTCCGATGGACAAATCCTGGTCCAAACCGATCATTCAATTGAACTCACGACCACGCAGCAGTCGGTCGACGGCAGAAACACAGTTGTGATTCAAGTTGGGCACCATGGCAGCTTTTTCAATCCGGAGTCGGGACAACTTCGCGCGCTGCAAAGCCTGCGCGACACCGAAATCGCAACCGCAGCCCGCGGCCTTGACGAGTTTGCCCGCACCCTGGCCCAGCAGGTCAATGAAGTGCACCAGACAGGTTTCGGATTGAACGGCT
>CAZGVT010000354.1:0-2960 GCA_964529255.1 uncultured Alphaproteobacteria bacterium
TCGTATTTGAAATTCCCGAGCCGGGGATATTCAGAATCGAGTTGTTTGATCTGCTGGGAAGAAGAGTGAAGGAGTTGTTCGTCGGGCCGGTCGCGTACGAAAAAATAGTCCGCGTTGACGGTAATGATCTCGCTTCCGGTATTTATTACGCTCGCGCCTGGCAGACCACACACAACCGCCCTGTAGCAACAGCAAAGTTGGTGCTAACGAAATAGCAAGCTTCGTGAAGACTCCCACCTTGGTCCCCCCACAAGCTGTGGGGGGAATTCAATTTCGGACCACAGAACAAGTCTCAAACGAAACCGGCCCGGACGATGACTCGTCCGGGCCGGAACTCTATCCGAACTCCTGTTGAGTCGGAGCCTACTTCATCAACACCATCTTGTGCGATGCGGTGAAGCTCGCGGACTCGAGGCGATAGACGTAAACTCCGCTGGCAAGTGACGCGCCGTCGAAATCGACGCTGTGAACGCCCGCATTGATCGTGCCGTCTACAAGCGTCGCAACCAGCTCGCCGACCACGTTGTAGACTTTGAGGGTCATCCGCTCCGACTTGGGCGCCGAGAATGAAATCTGCGTCGTCGGGTTGAACGGATTCGGGTAATTCTGCTCAAGGCTCCACGTGGACGGAATGGTCGTGGTCACCTCGTCAGCATCCAACGCGTCATTGATAACCGCGTGAACCTGGAAGAAGTAAGCGCTGGTCGTCGGGGCACCGGATCCGTTCCAGATCGCGTAGTGCCCGTCATCCCACAGCTCTTCATTCGCGCCAATCACCCACGGGAAGCGATTGGCATCATTCTCGGTGATCTCAATCCAGACCCAGAAGGGATCGGCAGCCGCGATATTGCGCGTGTCGGGATCGCCGGAGATATCAATGGTCTTCCAGATGTTGGTGTCCGCTTCAGCATCCTCAACCGTCACCATCTGGTTCACGATTTCCTGTCCCGGAGTCGTCGCGCCGCCGCGATAGACATGCAGGCGGAACTGATGCGCGCCCGTCTGCGCGGGCCAGAACTGTGCCTTGACCGAGTTGATATTGTACGGATTCAACATCACGCTGTCCGCACCCGGAGTGAACAGGGTGAGGGGACCGGTGCCGGCGGCATTCATCTGCAAGCCGCCCTGACGCACCCGATTGTCATAACCGATTTCCAGATCGGGACCCGAGGGATGAACTTCAATCTGGTAGACATGCGACGTGTCATTGTCGGGATTGCCATCGCTGCCGAGAATAGTCCACGTGCGCATGTTGTACGAACCGGCGGTCGAAAGGGTCACGTTACCGATACGGCTTTCCGACTCGCCGGATTCCAAGTCAAGATTCGGCAGGAAGCGTCGCGCGGTCTGTCCGATCACTTGATACCATGCCTGAATCTGAGTCTGATCGTTGTTTCCGGGGTTGCTGAAATAACCCTTGACGCGGAACGGACGATTGACCATATTCGGATAACGCACTTGCAGCGTGTACGCGGACACGTCGTTGGGGAAACCGGCGCTGTAGAAGACTGTGACGCTGTCGAACTTGGGACCCACGTCGAGCAGCGCGTCGTCGTTGGACTCGAACGTAAACTTCAGCCGCAGTACGTTTCCGAGCAAAGCGGAGAAATCAATCGGAATCGAGTAGGAAGCGTTGAACGAAGCGAAGCCCGGAGGTGCGTCGACATACACGTAATTCGTGCCGCCCGGATCACAAGTTGGGTTGGAAATGTAGCACCACGATTGTCCGGAATCAATCGAGACCTCGCAGCCCCAATAATCGCAATCCGGGAATGCGTCACATGCGGGCAGCACGCCGGTTACGACAAAGTCACCCACACAGATACCGTTCGAGTAGTCCGTGAGGTCGATCAGCGGGCTGATGCAGGCATTGTCCATATTCGGGTTGTACAAGTCTGTCGCCGCGTTGTTGCAGACGAGGACATTGGGACCCGAAGGCGAACTGGCGTCGGTGTCGATGCGCCACAAATTCCCGCCTACCGGAACGTTGGTGGTCGAGCTGAAGCCTTCCACCGCATTCGCATCGTGCGAGAACACAGTGTCATTGGCGCCGTTAAATACGCGAATATTATCCACCATCCATCCGAACAGATCCGGGTCATCCGGGGTGGCGAAACCAGGATCCGAGGCGAATGCCCAGCGCAGTTTTACGGACTGACTCGCCCACGCGGAGAGGTTGGCCGACTGCTGGTGCCAAGTTGTATTCTCCCCGCACCAACCGGGGACGTTCGGACCCTCACCATGCTCAACACCAAAGCTGTAGAGACTGGTCTGATCATAGGCAGGGCTCAGCGCGGCGCTTGGGACGACGGTCCAGGTCGAGCCGTTGTTTGTCGAGATGCGGAGATTGCATCCATCCCATCCGTTGTAGCCTTCCGGCTCACCACCCGGGGTTTCTACCGCGTAGCGGTGCCAGAAGCGTAAGGTTGGCGTGGCTCCAAGCTGAATGGGAGGCGAGTCCAAAATCATGTACCAGCCATTCAAATAGCCGCCATTGGGTCCGACCGTCGAATCTCCACTCCACCAGGAAGTGCCCTGAAACGCGGAGTAGTCATCGATGTGCCACGTACCCGGTACCGCGGTGTTGTCGACTGAGAGCCAGCCGGCCAAACCGTCTTCGAAGTCCTCGTAATAAACTACCTCGTCAAGTCCCCACCGAGGTGCGGGGGCGGCGGGTCTGCCATCAGCTTGAATCAAACGGGCGCCGATCTGCGACTTTGGCTCAGTCCCTGATTGTCCCGCAAAAGCTGCCACGCTGAGAGCAAGCAGGATTGCAATGCCCACCCAAAAATTCTGCCGTGCCATAGTTGTGTACCTCATGCTCATGAATGGCCCCGTTCCGCTCCGCGCCTGCAGGGCCTTACAGGCGGCTTTAGCTCATTTCAAATAAATTAATCGTTTCCGTGTAAAGAGTCAAGACTATTTCATAACTCTCTCTAACGCATTTGCGTAACGTTGTC
>CAZGVT010000355.1:0-2628 GCA_964529255.1 uncultured Alphaproteobacteria bacterium
AAATCGGGCGATGCCGAGGACTTGAAGATTCGCGTCGCATTTGAAGGCATCGGGTCGAAACTCCTCGCGGTGAAATACGCAAAGCTGCGCAAGCTCAATGGAGACTATTGAGGAAATTGCGCGGCGAGCGCTTGCGGAAGATCTGCCGGATGGCCGTGACATTACGAGCGAATTGTTCGTGCCCGCCGGCGTGTCCGCCGAAGGCTCAGTTGTCTCACGGCACGCTGCGGTTGTTTCCGGCTTGAGTGCGGCGATCGCCGTTTTCCATGCCGTCTCGGAGGACATTGTTTGCGATGCGCTTATTGGCGAGGGTGAGCATGTCGCGGCTGACGTTGACGTCATGGCTGTCGCCGGACCCGCAGGTGCTGTATTGACCGCCGAGCGCACGGTGTTGAACCTATTGGGCCATCTCTCCGGGATCGCCACGCTGACCTCGCAATTTGTCGCTCGCTGCAAGCCGTACGGCACCGCGATACTTGGCACACGGAAAATGACGCCGGGATTGCGGCAGCTTGAGGTTTCAGCGATTCGTCACGGCGGCGGAGATATTTATCGCTCCGACCTTTCGACGTCCGTGTTGCTGAAGGACAACCACAAGGCCATCCAAGGCGGCATTGCGGGCATTGCGAACCGAGTCAACGAGTTGCGTCGCATTGATTCGCAGGCGGCGGAGCGGTTATTGGCGTCCGGCAAGATCGAAGTGGATACACTTGACGAATTGCATGAAGTCGTCAGAATGGGTTGGAAACAAATATTGATTGATAACTTCACACCGGCTGACGTGAAACAGGCAGTACGTAACTTCGGCGATCAGGTAACTCTGGAGGTCTCCGGGGGAGTGACTCTTGAAAACGTCGAAGCGTACGCCGCATCCGGTGTTCCTTACATCTCCGTTGGCGCGCTGACTCACTCGGCCCGCTCGGCGGACTTCTCATTAGAAATGGAATGGAGGCGGAAATGAAAGCGAGGTTGCTCGTTGCAGATGATGAGCGGAATCTGCGAGAGTTGTACCGCATGGAGTTGGAGGAGGAAGGTTATGACGTTGTGACCGCTGCAAATGGTGATGAAGTGTTGCAAGCGCTCGACGGTGGAGAGTACAATGTAATTGTGCTCGATATTCAAATGCCCGGACTTTCTGGAATTGACCTGCTGCAGAAGATCATGGCGAAGGACAAGCGCCAGCCGGTGATCTTGAACACGGCTTACCCGTCATACCGTGACAATTTCATGACTTGGCCGGCGGAGGCGTATGTGGTAAAGAGCTCCGATACGGCGGAATTGAAGGCGGCGATTAGAAAAGTCTTGGGGAAATCCGTGTGATCCTGTTCAATCCGCGCGTCCTCACTTTGATTATGGCCGGCGGTCGCGGCGAGCGGCTGTTTCCACTAACGCGAGAAGTTGCGAAGCCTGCGGTAACGTTTGGCGGCATTTACAAGATAATCGACTTCACACTCTCAAATTGCTTCAACAGCGGAATTCGGCAGATTTACTTGTTGTCGCAGTTTTCCAATGTGACGATGAACCGGCACATTCGACATGCGTGGTACTCGATTTATCGCGGCGACCTTGACGAGTTTATTGAGGCGCTGCCTCCGCAGCACCTTGGCGCCGAGAACTGGTATCACGGCACGGCGGATTCGATCTACCAGAATATTCCGGTGCTCGAACGGCACAAGCCAAAACATGTCTTGATCCTGTCCGGCGATCATGTCTACAAGATGGATTACCGGCTGATGGTGGAGTATCATCTGCGCATGAATGCCGAAATGACGATTGGAGCTGTGACGTTGCCGAGGGCGATGGCCACGGAGATGGGAGTGATTCACGCGGATGCCGATCATCGGGTGATTGATTTCGTCGAGAAGCCGAAAGACCCGCCGGCGATGCCCGGTCACAGCGATCTGTCGCTGGTCTCGATGGGCATCTATGTGTTCAACACCGACAAGCTGGTGCGTGAGTTGATTCGCGATTCCAAGGATGCGAGTTCGGTTCATGACTTCGGGCGAAGCATCATTCCGCACATGGTTGCGGAAAAGTCGCGAGTCGTTGTGTATCCATTTCGCGACGAGCATACCGGCGAAGCGAAGTACTGGCGGGACATCGGTACGCTTGAGTCATATTACGAGGCCAACATAGATCTGGTGAAGCCGCAGCCGCAGATTGATCTGTATGAGAGTTCATGGCCGATTCGGACTCACGTGCCGCAGACGCCCCCGGCAAGAATCGTTGACTCTACCTTTGAAGCGAACCGACCGGGTCTCGTAGAGGACTCACTGGTGAGCGCCGGCAGCATCATTTCCGGGGGAAGAGTGGTCCGTTCCGTATTGTCACGCGGAGTCAGCGTGCACACGGGAGCGGAAATCAGCGATTCCATCCTGATGGACGGAGTCGATGTCGGGCGCGGAGCGATCTTGCGAAAAGTGATTGTTTGCAGCGGCGTGCGCGTCCCCCCGGACATCCGTATCGGGGTGGACCGCGACGAAGATTGCACAAGGTTCATTGTGACTCGAAATGGAGTCACCGTGGTTCCGGAAGGATATGTTTGGTGAGTGATGGCGGATCGCCTGCCGGTACTGTTCTTGTGGCACCATCATCAACCTTTCTACCGCCTACCTCGGATGACGGTGC
>CAZGVT010000355.1:2638-2958 GCA_964529255.1 uncultured Alphaproteobacteria bacterium
ATTGGGATATGCTGGCAGCCGCGCGCGAGACCGGGGCGCAGATGGTCTTCAACTTTTCTCCGTCGCTGTTGGAGCAGCTCAAATTTGCAGCCGGCGCCGAACCCGCCGACGAATTTGAGCGAATCAGCCGCACTGCGGTGGCCGAGTGGAGCGAGCGTGAGCGACTCTTTGCCCTGGAACACTTTTTTTCGATCAATTGGTCCGTTCACGTTCATTCCCATCCACGCTATTCCAGACTTCTATCGAAGCGCGGATCATTTCGCACGGAAGAGGAAAGACGAAACGCGCTTCTGGACTTTGTGCTGGCGGATTACCTTGAC
>CAZGVT010000356.1:0-2306 GCA_964529255.1 uncultured Alphaproteobacteria bacterium
CTATTGAAAGCCCTTTACTCCACGGGAAAGTCAGGTATTTGTCCTCTTTCTTCCAGTAATACTCTACATGGCATTGGGCACACACATAGACTCTCATCGCCTGCCGGTCGGCACTCTTCACGTCGATGCCGCGCTTCGCCATCGCCTCGAGAAATGCCGGCCGCCGGACTTCAAGCGCCATCGTCTCCGCGTTGTGACAATCCGCACAGGAGATCGAGTGTTCAAAGTGGAAGGAGTCGACCAGCGTCTTTACCGGCGTGTCGTAAAATTGCTGCGCTCCGTGCTTTTCGATAAACAGCGGGACTTGCGGACTCTTGCAGGTCATGCACGCGCCCGGTTTCTTGTCACCCAGCCGCTTGATTTGAAGCATGTCCGTCAGCGCGTTCATGTGCCCGCGGTCCTCGTTGTATTCCACGGAAAACGGATACCCGGCAAACAACTTCGTGAGATCCGGATGCTGTTCCAGTTTTGAAAACGCCTCTGATCCGCCGTACCGGCCCCACTTGCTGTAAGAGATCATCTCGCTCGTCTTCATGGTCTTCATGTACGCCGAGTATTCTCGCGGGAAGTTCACCTTCCACTCGTCCGGATTCGGCTCCCCGTGCTTGATCTCCTTGATCTTCAGGTATTGTAATCTTGCTTCCTGTTTCTTCTCGAATATGTTGATGAGCAGTGCCGTAACCAATACGGTCAGGACCACCGTTCCCAACAGGACCAGAACACTCTTTGAGGATCCACGCATGTAACTTTTCTCCGATTTGATGGACGCCCCTAAAATACGCAGCGAATGGGTCGGATTCAAGGACTTTTTGCCCAATTTGTCCCGCCAAAACGGCCCTCTCCTAAACCGCAGGCTCCTGCAATTAAAGGATTTAATAATCTACAACTCCTTAAATGAAGCGATAGCTTGGGAAAAATTTCACGAACGCCTCCCGTCCCGTACCACAACAATAAGCAGGCTCTATCTCAGAGGTCAAGTGCATTCTCTCTCCATTGGATACTCAATACCCAGTGAGCGGCAGGCCTTTTATATGCTGTATATTAAATACTTAGAACATCTGAGGCTCGTTTCCATTCGCGATACACGGTTTTACATTTCATGAGAAAAAGCCTAAATTACTTAGTCATACTCTATTTCTCACAACGACTTCGATATTCCCGACTTTGAGCATTCACAGACTTCGCGGCTCCATCGTGCCGATGGTCACTCCGTTCAGAAGCGGCCATCTCGACGAGGCCGCACTAACCTCCTTGATCGAGTGGCAAATCCAGAACGGCGCGCATGGTATCTCGGTCACCGGAACCACCGGCGAACCCAGTTCACTAACCACTGAGGAGCGGAAGCGGGTCTACGAGGTCGCCAAGGCTACCATCGCTGGACACGTTCCTTTCGTTCCCGGCACAGGTTCGGAAAATCACCGGGAAACGCTTGAACTCTCAACGTTCGCGGAAAGACTCGGAGCCGATGCATTACTCTTGATCGCTCCCTACTACTGCCGCCCGTCGCAGCAGGGTCTTTTCGAGCATTTCAAGGCCGTGGCGGCAAGCGTGTCAATTCCCGTCATCCTGTACAACATTCCCGGCCGCACCGCCGTCAATATCGAGATTGACACCGTTGCCCGTCTGAGAGAGGCCTGTCCCAACATCATCGGCGTGAAAGAGTCGAACAAGGATTTCGAGCACATCAATCTGTTGCTTCATAAGATGGGCCCCGACTTCCTCGTCTATTCCGGAATCGAATTGCTCTGCTATCCGCTCCTCTGTATCGGCGGCGCCGGTTACATCAGCGCCACCGCTAATCTTCTCCCGCAAAGGGTCAATTCGCTCTACGACCTCTGCGCGGCAGGGAAGTGGGAGGAGGCGCGCAAACTTCACTTTGAACTCATGCCGCTGAACGAAGCCGTTTTCTTCGAGATCAACCCCGTCCCCGTCAAAACCGCATTAAGCTGGATGAACAAAATCCACTTCGAAGTCCGCTTGCCGCTGACCGCGATGAGCGACAAGAACCAAGAGCGGCTCCGCGCGGTGTTGAAACAGTACAATCTATCATAATTGTCATCCTGAACCTCGCGTCTTGCGTCTTCGGCGAGGTGAAGGATCTCTCTTAACTTCGCCGAGCCGGGTTAGTACTACGATACTGCTGCAATCAACGATAACTTGCGTGCGTTACCCTGCCGGAATCTTCAACTTCAACTCATGAAACTCTGTCGCTTCGCCGCCGACGGCAGACTCCTGCACGGCTGCTTCATTGATAACAAACTCATCGCCACCGACGAGAAAGAGTATGACGTGGATAAAGTCGTCAT
>CAZGVT010000356.1:2316-2948 GCA_964529255.1 uncultured Alphaproteobacteria bacterium
CGCCGGTCACGTCATCCAAGATCATCGGCATTGCCCTGAATTTCGCCGATCACGCCGCCGAGTTGGATCTTGCCAAACCGGAATTACCGGCGATCTTCCTGAAACCGACGTCTACGGTCATCGGTCACAGAGGTACGGTGCTCATGCCGCCCGGCAGCGAGTACATGCACTACGAAGTCGAACTCGTCGCCATCATCGGACACAAGTGCCGCCATGTGAAGGCCGAACACGCTTTGGATTTTGTCGGCGGCTACACGATCGGCAATGACGTTACCGTGCGCGACCACATCGGGCCCTACTTTCGTCCGCCGCTGATCGGCAAAGGCTGGGACACCTTCGGTCCGCTGGGTCCGTGGATGGTCACTCCCGACGAATTCGGCGATCCGGCAAATGTCGAAGTTCGCGCATTCGTCAACAACGAACTCCGTCAGCACGGCAACACGAATGACCTGATTTATTCCCTTCCCGAGATGATCGAGTATTGCTCGATGATTATGACACTCGAGCCCGGCGACCAAATCTGGACCGGCACGCCCAAAGGTCTTTCGCACGTCTATCCCGGCGACGTCATGCGCATGGAAATCGACGGCATCGGAGCGCTCGAAAATCCCATCGCCATTGGCCCCGATCTC
>CAZGVT010000357.1:0-2937 GCA_964529255.1 uncultured Alphaproteobacteria bacterium
CTTGGGCCTTTTTCAACAACCTGAGGCGCACCGCAGTGCGCCTACCCGAAAGACCAGAGTGAAAAGGTCAGGAATTCAGTTGCTGCGGCACCCGCAACCGGTAGCCAACGCCACGTACAGTGTCGATATACGATCCGCACGGCTCCAGCTTCTGACGCAACCTCACAACATGCACGTCAACCGAGCGCAAGGTCACCACGGTATTCTCTCCGCGCGATGTTTCCACGATTTGATCGCGCGAAAAGACCCAGCCGGGTCTGCGCATCATCGTCGCCAATATTCTGAACTCCGTGACCGTCAATTCGACGCGCATGCCGCGAACCCGGCACTCGTGTTCGCCCGGAACGATGACAATCTCCCCGACAGTTATCGCCGGTCCGCTCTCAGCGGAGTGCATGCGCCGCTGATGGAGTACTGTCTTGACTCTCGCCAACAATACCCGCGTGCTGAATGGCTTTGCAATGTAGTCGTCGGCGCCGACTTCGAGTCCCGTCACGACGTCGACTTCGCCGTCTTTGGCGCTTAACATGATAACCGGCAGAGTCGCACCCGAATCCAGTGCGCGAACCGCTTTGCAAACTTCCAAGCCGTCTATACCCGGCAGCATAAGGTCGAGAATAATGAGATCGGGTCGCCGCTTCTGAACCTCCGCCAGAGCCTGCTCTCCGCTCCCGGCGCGCACCACGCGATAGCCTTCCTTCGTCAGATTATAAGCGAGGACTTCCAGGATATCCGGTTCATCGTCAACGACAAGAATCGTTCCTTTGTGCATCGTCTCACCCCGCACATTGATTTGCCTGGATTCAGTGGCATTGACAGGTCCGGTAAGTGGGATTCCCATCGAAAACTCCATATTCATCAACTGTCAAACGCAACGACTTTGTAGCGACCGTTCATTTCGACAACGACATTCAGCAGATCCCAAGTCTCCCGTTCACCGTTCTTGTCCTCCACAACTATCGCAAGTCCGCGAATGATATTCATCCTATTGCGCGGACGGACTTCGTGCAGCACTCTGGTCTCGACAAGTTCCCATTTCCTCCCGCCCCAGTCATAGAGTGCGCGATTCACGGCCTTCACCCCGTCCCTCTGCACCCATCCCCAAGCTTTGTCCACGCCAAGACCGCCGATCTCCTTCGCATCCAGATTCAACCAGATGACGTTTCTGTACTCCTGCTCGCTGACCTGCAAAGCCTGCAAGCCCGCTTCGCTGCTGTCCTCAATCGCCCGGATGGCGGCGCGTGCCAGATCTTCGGCGGATCCATACGTATTCGAAAGCGGGATGTCCGCCGAGGCAACCTCGAATGCGCGCCGTTCATTACAGCAGACGACCGCAAACAGCAGGATGAAACTTAATGCCGCCAAACGGATCATAGTTACAATCACACTCACTCGTTCAGTTATACAAGAGCCACATTCACGAAATCAGCTCGCAGTCAATTTGCGTGACTTGGACGGTCGGGCCGCCACAGTCTGCAGCGACCCGACCGTCGTCATCAGCGATTCAAGATTTCAGCTTAGTTCACCACGTAGTTTGTCCAACCGACCGCCCAATCGTCCGTCGGACCACTGAAAGCTCCGACGTAAGGCACCACCGTCTGGCCGGCCGGAAGCGACGGAGCCGCACCCGACAGAGCAGGTGAACCTGCCGCCGGACGCAGATCATAGCCGACCAGGTTCAGCGGACTCGGGCCGGGGCCATTCGGCAGCGGATTGATCAGCATCGGATTCACCACACGGTTCGTCGCGTTGTTGCCAACCCAGCCGCGCGGTGCGCGGAAGCCCGCGATGTTCTGAGTCCAGCCCGTGGGAGCTGCAATGTGGGTCGTATTCACCGGGAAATTCGTAGCCAGCGTTTCGGCATCTTCAACCGCAAAGTGACCGTCGCCGATGCCCGCCCCGGTCGAAGGATCGATCGCTTCGGAAGCCACGGTGCCGTTATCCCAGAAGATGCAGTAATTGATGCTCATACTGTCCGGATCCACCATGTCAACGCCAAGTGCCGCGCGATGCGAGGTGCTGGCATCGTCAAGGTCCAGACCCATGCCACGACCGTTCTGCACGATACAATTGTTGATGGTCGCTTTGGTGCCGCGGCGGAGCTGAATCAGCTCATTGCCTTCGCCGCCGCCCTGCGAGTTTCCGCGTTTGCCGAAGAACGTGATATTGGAGAGAAACGCGTGCGAATGCGGAACCGCGTCGTTGTTCTGCTCGAGACCGTCCGCCTCGATACCGTTATCCGAGAATTCCGCGTACGTGTGAATCGCGGCGAATTGCACCGAACCCTGCCAGCCTTCCGTCCAGTCGATATGATCGTCGCCACCGTCGGCACAGACCCAATGGTGACCGCCCGCCGTGCCGCCGAAGAACTCGAACGTGTCGTCCTGACCGCGTGACACCATGATATACTCAAGCGTCGTTCCGCGACCCACCGACTGCATGCAGAATCCATTCAACTCGTTGGTTCCCGTGAAACGATAGCCCGGGAACTCGAGACGAGTGTAGCGAATAATACCACTGTTGTCGTTATTCCCCAGCGTGTCAGCCGAACCATAAGGACCGGTATTGCCTTCGCCTACGGCCACAAGGCCGCGGTTATTCTGCGCGCGCCCCGAGATGATCACGCCCCCCCAGTCACCGTCGGTGCGTGAACCTTCCGGACGGGAACTCGTAAACACCACCGGCTTGTACTTCGAGCCCAGCGAGTTCAAATCAGCATCCTGCTCGATCTCAAGCAGCGCCACACCAAAGCCCGCCGTATCCTGCAAACCGATAATCGTTGTGCCTTCTTCGATATTCAAAACACTGCCGCCGGGCACCGAAATCGGTCCTTGCAGCAGGTAGACTTGTGTGTTCACCCAATTCGTCGTTCCCGCAAGCGCACCAATTACAGGAGTCCAATCAAAATCCGCAAACTCCCAGTCCAAAATCGTGTTG
>CAZGVT010000358.1:0-2907 GCA_964529255.1 uncultured Alphaproteobacteria bacterium
GTGACAGCTTTGCCGGATGTGTTTGCCGTGAATCGTTGGCTCGGGGTGACCGTGGTTGGAGACACAGAACTCTCTCCGCGTGAACAGTTAATCTCCGTGGCCTATGCTTACCGTGTTGGAACGGTGGACAGCGCGAGCGGAGGAGTCATCATCGGCAACCTGACTGCAGACAGTGTGATTACGGGTGGCGTACGGTTTGGCGATGGTTCGGTGCAGATCACGGCTGGGTCTGGGGGGGATCTGACTCCCTACCAGCAGAAGGCAGACACGGCCACGTACGACGCGACGAAGACCTTTGTTACCTCACAAGGCTACTTGACGAGTTCCTCGCTCATGCTGTATCAACTCATGAGCGACACGACAACTTGGGATGCGACGAAAACATTCGTGACCTCGCAGGGATTTGTGAATGCCGCGGGCTCACAGCAGGATTCCGACACAACGGCGTGGGATGCAACGAAAACATTCGTCACCTCGCAGGGCTATGTGACTGCTGCAGGCTCGCAGCAAGATTCCGACACGAGCACGTGGGACGCGACGAAAACATTCGTCACCTCGCAGGGCTATGTGAGTGCCACAGGCTCGCAGCAGGATAGTGATACTAACTCGTGGGATGCGACGAAAACATTCGTCACCTCGCAGGGCTATGTGAGTGCCGCGGTTTCGCAGCAGGATAGTGATACTAACTCATGGGACGCAACTCGCGCGTGGGTAACTGGCCAAATCGGCACAGGCTCCCAACAATACTCTGACACAAATGCCTACGATGCAACGCGTACTTGGGTGCAGAGCATGGGATACTTGAGGGGATCGGGCAATAGCGTTTCGACTACCGGATTCGTGGGGGGGGGTCACAATAATCAGGCGACTGGCAACTACGCAGTGGTCGCCGGCGGCGGCGGCGCGTCGGCGATCGATTCCAACTCCGCATCTGCGGATTACAGTACCGTGTCCGGCGGACGGCGCAACTCTGTGTTTGCGGCACATGCAACGGTTTCGGGCGGTTATCAGAATGGAGCTGTAGGATACTCCTCAACGGTTTCAGGCGGCGCGAATAACTCGGCTCTTGAACCCTATTCAACGATCTCCGGTGGATTGAACAACTCGGCGAATGCTCAAGAAGCAACGGTTTCAGGTGGTTCTCAGAATGGGGCTTCCGGACAATCTTCAACGGTTTCAGGCGGTCAATTCAACGGGGCGCAAGGTGCGGCGGCTACTATCTCAGGCGGCTATTACAATTATGCGTCCGGAGAATACTCAACCGTAGCTGGCGGTTATCTCAACAACGCGACACAGATATACTCAGTCGTTTCGGGTGGTCAAGCCAATCTTGCGACGGACACTGCTGCGACGGTAGGCGGCGGTTCCCACAACAAGGCTCGCGGACGGTATTCTGTTGTAGGAGGGGGAGGAGGGCCAACCTATGCCGATTCCAATTCCGCGTTAGGTAATTGGTCCACTGTCGCCGGGGGTGCCCGAAATCAGGCAGGCAGCTCTGCCACGGTTGGCGGCGGCTCAGAAAACTCGGCCAGCGGACATGCCGCCACGGTGAGTGGCGGAATTGTTAACACAGCCGACTGGGATTACACCTCCGTCGGCGGGGGATCCCACAACACGGCCAGTGGGGAGTATGCTTCCGTGGGCGGGGGAACCTACAACACGGCGAGCGGAAATAGCGCCTCTGCGAGTGGCGGATCACATAACACGGCGAGCGCGGGTTATGCCTCCGTGGGCGGGGGAAACGTCAACACGGCAAGCGGGGGTAATGCCACGGTGGGCGGGGGAAACTACAACACAGCCAGCGGGGGTGATGCCACGGTGAGTGGAGGATACAGCAACTCGGCCAGCGGGCTGGGTGCTGCTGTGGGGGGCGGGCGAGAGAACGCTGCGCGTGGGGATTATTCATTTGTCGGAGGCGGAGGTGGGTATCTGTTGTCCGATTCCAACTCTGCACTTGGATCCTGGTCCACTGTCGCCGGAGGCCGGCGAAACTTTGCGCGCGGTCTGTATTCATTTGTCGGAGGCGGTGGCGGGGCTACTGTCGCGGACTCGAACTCTGCTACGGGAAGCAATAGCGTCATTGGTGGCGGGAATCAGAACTATGCCGGTGGGAACTACTCGACAATAGCAGGCGGCGTGGCTAACCGCGCGACTAATGCTACGGCGACTGTCGGCGGGGGATCGACAAACACTTGTAGTGGCCAGGAAGGGGTGATCGGCGGCGGATCGAGCAACCAGAACAGCGGATACCGGGCCACTATTTGCGGAGGCAGCGCGAATCAAGCTACCCAGAATTCTGCCACAATCGGCGGTGGCGGAAACAATACCGCCAGCGGCGAAGCGGCAACAGTTCCCGGCGGTTACAATAACGAAGCTGCCGGGTACTGCAGTTTTGCGGCGGGAAGGAATTCTCATGCCAATCACCCCGGAGCATTTGTCTGGGGTGACGGGTGGGGCACCAACTTGACATCATCGGCAAACGATGAGTTCAGTGTGCGTGCGTCGGGCGGTTTGAGGTTTTATACAAATAGCAGCCACACTTCAGGTGTTACGATGTCTGGCGGTGGAAACGCGTGGGTAGTTGTTTCCGATTCAACGAAGAAACGCGATATGTCTTTGACGGATACCAAGCCAGTACTCGAGAAGATTGCTGGACTTCCCATCAAGAACTGGGAATACAAATCGGAAGAAGACGGTATTGAGCACATGGGTCCGATGGCGCAGGATTTTTGGAATGCGTTTCATCTTGGAAGCGATTCCCTCGGTATCGAGACCATTGACGCCGACGGTGTGCTGTTCGCCTCCGTAAAGGCTTTGAACGAGCGCTGCAATGAGTTGCAGCGTCAGAACGACGAATTGAAGCAGCTCGTGAGCCAACTCGTTCAACTTGGTATGAACAAGAGTGAA
>CAZGVT010000359.1:0-2582 GCA_964529255.1 uncultured Alphaproteobacteria bacterium
CAGCCCCGAGCCGTGTTGGCTGCTTGCAGCCGACCGCCGGGCCGATCACGTTCGAGAACTCGTGAGTGCTGGTGTGGCGAATTGGAATCTGGATGCAACCGTACTTTTGAGGATGACTATAGTCGTGTAGAGGCAACGGTGCGACTATCGCAACAGAACTACTTTCAACGACTTTGGCGCTGCCCCGCCGTTGCCCTGCGGATGGGCAACAATGTAGTACACTCCGCTCGCAAGAGACCTCCGCTGATCATCGAGACCATCCCAGCGAACGTCGGCAGGCGCGTTTTCGGTCACGATTCCGCGCCAGATCCGCGCGACACTTTGTCCCAGTATATTGTATGCCGTAAGTTCAAGCGGCTGCCATTTGGACGAGGAGATAATGATATGGAGACTGGCATTGAACGGATTCGGGTAGGCCTGCAGGAGACTCCAGTCCTCGGGAAGAAGGGCGATCTTTTCGCGAATCGCGCTCTCGAGATCGGGAGGCTCGGTGAGCCACGGGGTGACAATGATGTCCGTATCGGCTGTGTCGCCTTGCCCTGCGGGATTCTCCGTCAGATGGTACGGCCCCGACGAATGCCCCCAGTAATTGTTGCGCAAGCCCCAACTCTCATTCTCAAACGAGTCCAGCAGAGCAATCTGACCCCGATTCCCTTCAAACCAGTTCTCATACACGGGGCAAACCGGCCCGGCGCCAATCGTGCTGATGCAAAACCGGCCTTCGCTATCCGTGTTGTTGGATAGAAACAGGTTGTGATGGATATTCATTCGACAGCCCAAGGGTCCGACATGCGAAGTTTGAATAATCGTCGGGCTCCCCTGGCAGCCGACAAACGCGTTGTAGCGGATTTCTCCATGCGGATTGCTGGAAAATATGCCGCAGGCTCCGGTGACCGTATTCGTCACGTTTTCGAACCAGTTCCGCTCCACGATGCTGACAAACGGATTCGGGTTCCGACCGTGGCCAAGGTTGATCCCGGCGCCGTAGGGACCAAGCGAGACGTTGCGTATGATGTTGTCATGAAAATGAACGTCATACTCATCCGTCCATATGAGCAGCGTCCCATCGCCTCCGGATTCCAAGTCCTCCACCAAATTCCCCGCCCACTCCCCGCGGCTACTGTAAAACCCGCCAGCCATGTTTATGCGGGAGCGGCAGCCGACAAAGTGATTGTACCGCACATTCAGTCGCGTAAACACGGCATTGAAGCCGTCCGCCCAAAGGTAGTCCCGGCCGTCACACGTCGTATTGCGTCCCACGGTGTTCCACTCCACCAGCGCCGCTATGGTATCCGTGTAGTTGTCGCGAAAAGTGGCCAGCAATTGGATCGTCGAACAGTTACCGTAGATTCTGCAGTGCCGTAGAATCATGTGAGAACCGCTCGCATACAGCACACACTGGTGGTCCGCTCGGTTTCCGGTTATCCGGCAATGCTCGATGACCGGATGGGAATTCTCCACGTAAATGGCGCCACCGATCTGCCCGCCGTTTTCCACGGGTCGCACACCATTCCCTCCTGTTAAAAGGAAACCGCAAACCGAAGTGGCCAGCGAGTTGCCGTGAACAAACGTCAACACTGCGGCCGTATCGCTGTGCGCAAAGTCCTCCGCATTGATCACCGTCCAGCCGATGTACGAACTATCTTGTGTCGTGGAGTAATACGAGCAAAGGTTGAAGTCAGTCCCCGGAAAGATCAACCGCTCACGGTATTCACCCGGAGCGACCAGCACCGTATCGCCGCTCTCGACTACGGCAATTGCCTCCCCGATTGTCGTATACTCCTCGGGAACGTGAAGGACTCTTCCATTCGCTGCGCCCACAGGGAGCCAGATGATCAGCGGCAGCAGGAGTTCGAGCCTGCGAGCACTGCTGCACAATCTGCTTGTCCTGCTCATGCTTGTTACGGCTCCTCCGGACCTTCATATTGACACGTGTAGCTGCCGCTTGTCAGCGTGGCCGTCACATGGGGGCACTCCGTTCCAGCATCTTTATCAATTTGACCTTTTACGTAGTACGTCTGCCCGGCGGTGAAGTTCACGCCTCGCTTCTGACAACACTGGGCGCATCCACCACTGCCACCTGGGAAACACTGTGCTCCGCCGATGTACGCGTCCGGATTGCCGTCTCGATACGCAGCGGCGAACCGTATGTTGCAACAGTCGGAATAAGGGGAGTAGTCCGCCGTACAGACCACGTATCCGCTTTCCGTGCTTGTTGCAGTATGGTGCGCAGATTCACAATTGTACCAGTCCGGATGTGAATAATAGGTGTTGCAACTAACCGTCCAACCAATCGCCCGATAAGCAACCACGGCGACCCCAAGGACAACCAGTACCCCAATTGTGAGTTGCTTGACTTTCATGGCCAATTCCTCCCATTGACAATGTTTTGTGAATTTTGGCTGATAATTATTGCACAGCCTGACGTGATGAAGATAACACGCGGTCAGCAGTATTGTCAATAGCCCACGTCCACACCACAAAAATCATAAACGCAAAAAAAAAACACTTGGCCAAACCAAGCGCTCACATGAGTTCAACGAGAGGCATGCGCTGCTCGATTCAGCCGCCCTCTTCTAATT
>CAZGVT010000359.1:2592-2901 GCA_964529255.1 uncultured Alphaproteobacteria bacterium
GTCGAGGACCACCGTAGATGAAAGCGGTGTAGACCTGAACGAGCGACGCACCTGCCTTGATGCACTCCGCGACTTGTGCGCCGGTCGAGATCCCACCGGCAGCAATGAGACAGCGCCTGCGATCCATCGCCGGGCGGAGCAGTGTGGTTATCTGCAACGTGCGAGGATAGAGTGGCTCGCCGGAGAGGCCTCCGCGACTGAGCGAGGCTGCGCCGGCCACTAATTCTCTCCGAATCGTCGTGTTCGCGGCAATGATGCCTGCAAGATCAAGCTCCGCCGAAAGCTCGCCAAGCCTGAGAATATCTTCAT
>CAZGVT010000360.1:0-2869 GCA_964529255.1 uncultured Alphaproteobacteria bacterium
GGGATTCTATTCCACAATTGGTGGCGGACGACAGAATCGTGCCGATACCACCTATGCAACGACCGGGGGCGGATTCGGCAATATCGCCAGCGGCTACGGCTCAACCGCCGGCGGTGGTCAATACAATCGCGTGCGCGGCACTTTCGCGACCATCGCCGGTGGCGGCAGTTCCGCGCTGGCGGATTCAAATTCGGCACAGGGCAGCCAATCGGCAATTGGCGGCGGCTTGGGAAATCTGGTGACGGGTGCATACGCCGTTATCGCCGGGGGGATTCACAATCGCGCGCGTGGTGACTTTTCGGCCATTGGCGGCGGAGGCGGTTTGGCTACGTCCGACTCAAATTACGCGGGAGACAACGGAGCAACAGTGGCGGGAGGAATTGGCAATCAGGCCATCATGGAACACTCGACTGTCGGCGGCGGACTTCGCAATCGCGCAAGCGAACTCGGTGCGACAATCGGGGGCGGCCTCAATAATATCGCAGCCAATGCCGCCACCGTGGCCGGAGGGGACAGCAACGGCGCAGAAGGTATCATTTCGTTCGTCGGCGGCGGGCGATACAACTTTGCCGCAGACTTTGCATCGACTGTTGCCGGTGGTTATACGAATCTCGCGTCAGGCAACTATACATCGATCTCGGGCGGCTCGGAAAACATCGCAACCGGGGGAAGTTCGTCCATCGGCGGTGGGGGCGAAAACACGACCTCCGGTATTTTTGCTTCCGCAGGCGGCGGCCGCTACAATAAGGTCCGCGGTGCCTATGCGACCATTTCCGGCGGTGGTGGCGCGTCGCAAGCGGACTCTAATTCCGCTCGCGGAGACGCATCAATGATCCCCGGTGGCAGGCGCAATGAAACGACAGGCAGATTTGCCTTGGCCGCGGGCTTTCGTGCGAAAGCGAATCACGACGGTGCGTTCGTGTGGGCGGATTCATCCGGTGCGGACTTCGCGTCCACGCTGGCGGATCAATTTAACATTCGCTCGTCCGGCGGATTTCGCCTGTACTCCAACCCGGGTCTGACGGCAGGCGTCACGATGGCGGCGGGTGCTTCCGGTTGGACAAATGTCTGTGACAGCACATTGAAGCGCAATAGACGGAACGTGGATACGAAGAGGATTTTGGAAAAAGTGAATGCATTGCCGATTCAGCAGTGGAGCTATGAAGCGCAGGATGCTTCGATTGAGCATATTGGGCCGATGGCGCAGGATTTTTGGAGATTGTTTGCGCTGGGGGACGACAGCTTAGGCATCAATCAGATTGATCCCGATGGAATTGCTTTGGCGGCAATACAGGAGCTGGCGAAAGAGAATGAAATTCTCAAACGGGAACTGGCGTCGCAAGCGACGCGCTACGACCGGGGGATGGCCGAGTTAAGCGACAAGCAACAAATTGAGATCGCGGAGTTGCGGGCGATGGTACAGGCGCTGATGGCGGAGAAAAAGCTGTCGGCGAAATAGCGTGGCTCGCGAGCGGCTTACCCGAGTTCGAAGTTCAGCCGCAATAGCAAATGGCCGGCGATCTCGCCGGCCATTCGTGTTTTTCTTGTGCATGCCGGTCTCCTATGATCCGCTACGCCGTGGCTTGCGTACCCACCGCTTTCTCATCAATGCCAGGAATCCCGGACTCAGCGGAACTTGGGCTGCAGTCGGCAGCACGGCCGGTTCGCTGCAGAACGGACAGAGGGCGTTGGACCGGGAGTCAAAACGCTTCACTTCATCGGGAAAGAAATAGCGTCCGCATGCATAGCAGGCGCAGAAGTCGCTGGCCTCGATGTCCTCGCGGTTGCAGGTGGCCTCAAAACCCGCATGCAACAACAGCTCATCTGTGTAGAGATGCAGGACCTCGGGCGAAGTGTCGCCCATAACTTTCTCCTTTCGGGTTTGACTTACGTTTCCGCACCGCAAGTCCGCCTGCACTCCCGAAACGAGAGCAACAAAAAAGGCGGCCAACCGCCGCCCGTAACGGGAAAACCCGTACGAAAGCTTGCGGCGCAGTTCAAGTTCGTGTATACCTATGCCTCGGGACATAAGTCCGCCATAACGTGACGGGAAGTCCGTTGCATAGGTACACGGCTTGTCTGCATAGTCGGTCCGTATGACCGCCTGGCCGCAACATGTTTGGGTTCTCCTGTGGTTTCATTTAGATAGGGACTCGGAAAGTCTGGACAACAGCCGCATTTGAATGGCAGCTACATTTCACACAACTCGCGCTCTCGAAAAAAGTTCCCGTACTGCTCGGGAGCCAACCGCACCGCGATCTAAGCCCCCGTTCTGCTCGCCCGGTCCTTTCGTCTTTCGATGTTTATTCGTAAATTAGCACCATGATTCAAGTTCTGGACTTCATGCTGAGATGAGCCAGCCGCTTCACAACGCCGCTGGTAACGCCGCCTTGCTGGCGATTGGCACGGCCGTAGAGTCTGCGCTGCAGTTCGTGTTCATCCTGATCGCGTCGCGTGAGTTAGGACCCGAAGAATTCGGGTTCTTTTCGTATCTGGTCTCGATCTATACATTCGTCCAGGTTGTGATACAATTCGGCCTGCAAGTTGTCGTCGTTAGGGAGCTGGTCGGCCAATCATCCGCCGAAGTCTTCGGTAAGGAGCCGGTTTCGACCGACTTCCGATGGCAAGTTGTCTTGCGGGCGATGTTCCGAATCAGAATCTGGCTCGCACTGGTCGGTTTCCTCGTCGTGATTGCAGCGGTGCTGCTCGATCCGGGAGCACTTGATCGGCGGCTTGCAGTAATGATCATGTTCTCGACCGTGCTTGCGATTCCACTCGATGTACAGGCGGTGTTTGATGCCAGAAAGGCCTCGCGATGGGATGTCCCCGGCCGTTTGTTGGGTCGCCTGATGTCTGTTATAGTTTTGAT
>CAZGVT010000361.1:0-390 GCA_964529255.1 uncultured Alphaproteobacteria bacterium
TTGAACGGATTCGGGTAATTCGCATGGAGTGCGAATTCCGTGGGCAGTTCAGGCGAATCGTTTGCAGGCACACCCACCTCGACAAAGCACTCGATTACATACGGGTTGTTTGTGTCGTTGTGGTTCACAGTGAGAGACGCGCTGTAGGTTCCTTCCGAGAAACCGGAGACGTCTGCGGTCACGGCGATTGCCTGGGACTGATTGGCCAGCACGTCGCCTTCATTGGGCGAAACCGTCAGCCAGTTTTGTGAACTGGTGACCGTATAGCTGACATCACAGGTTGCCGGAGCCGGGTTGGTGATTTCAAAGGCGCTGAAAGCATCGTCACCAATATTACAGAACATGTTGAGCGTGCTGACCGAGAACTGCGCGTTGGGCTGGCGGAGGCTT
>CAZGVT010000361.1:400-2851 GCA_964529255.1 uncultured Alphaproteobacteria bacterium
CCGTCATCCACTTGGACTCCGGGGAAAACTTGCTCGCAATAGCCCTGCTTGAAAACGTGGAGTTCATAGGTGCCGGGTTCGACTTCGAGCGTGAAGGTTCCGGTCGCATCGGTAGTGGCGACATTCGAAGGATCTTCTGCGGTCCAAGCGGACGCGCCTTGAATTGGTGTGTTGGTTCCGAATTCACGAATCAATCCGGTGATTGCGCCCGAGGGTCCAGCCCAGAAGCCTACACAAGTGTTGTTCGCGGGTGTAAAGGGTCCGGCGGCACCGTCCCAGAGCACAATCGCGTCGCTTCCAGTCGCGTTCTCAACGCCCACGTCGCCCGACGGAGTCGTGACCAGCAGGTAGGAGATGTAAACAGCTGACGGCGGTTCGAGAATGATCTGGAAGGAGAAGAGGTTCGTCGGGTTAGCATATTGCGGTACACCCACCCACGAGATGATCAACTGATCATTGGCGACGTCATCATACATATAGACATCACCTGCAGTGACCGGATTGAGGTCCATATACATGCCGTAAATGGCGGCATTGGGTTCAGCCGCACTGGGAATCGTTCCGCCGAGACTCGTGGACGTACTCGTGAAGGAAATCCAGCCATTGGAACAGATACTGAACTGATTGTAGGTTGTTCCATAGAACTCGAAGTCCCACGGAAGTGCCATGAGTCCGGAGTTCATATCGTCGCCATTGACAACGACGGTTCCGTTTCCGGTAATGTCCACCCAGTCACAGTCCATCGGTTCCCACGGGCTGACCACGGCTCCAATCGCTGCATTGGACGGATCAGATTCATTCGGCACTTCGTCCATCGCTGTCACTGTCCACGTGTAGATCTGGTCGTTCACCGGCGGCGTGTCAATGTAGGTCGTAGTGCCTGCCGGGACGGTTGTGATCATCGTGCCGTCACGATAGACGCGGTAGTTAGCGAGGTCCACGAGCGGGGTGTTGTCGGCATTGGTGGTCGGAGCCGTCCAAGCCAACACCATCTGAGTTTGACCGCTGGCGTTGGCCACAAGACCCGTGGGAGCTGCAGGAGGCATATTGGCCTGACACACAATGGTCGGAGACGGCGGCGAATCCTGATTGTTATCATAGTGGGCCAGCACATAATAGCTGTAGTCGGTTCCTTCGATACGGTTCAGGTCCACGTAGTTTGTTTCAGTAGGCTGCCCGATTTCGGTACCGTTGCGGAAGACCTTATAGTACTGGATATCATCAAGGCTGTGTCCGGGATTGCGCGACATGAGCTGTGCGTGCGGTGCGCGGGAATAGGGGGCGAACCAGCGATCCAGCGGATTTGAGAAGTTCGGGGTCTCAGCAAGAGTGACCTTCGAGTTAGCTTTGCCCTTTTCGCTGATCTGCACGGCGGGAGTAGTCGTCATCGAGGGAAGGCGTTCGACGGCGTAGCCGGTCGGGCCGCCACTCGTTAGCAAGAAGAAGTCCTGATCCTGCACAGCGGCCGGTCCTTCGGGCGGCGGACCACCAACCCACATTCTCATCATCCAGTCGTTAGCTGCCCAGGCATTCCACGTGGGATAGCTGTTCGTCCAATAGGAGCGAAGATCGGGAGCGCTATTATCGGAACCGCAACCCGGTCCGGTACCTCCGGGCGGGAATTGGATTACAACATACCAATCACCCGGAGTCGCGAGCATCACGCTTCCGTCGGTTTCGGCGAAGAGCCAGCCGGGATCGCCGTCAGCGCCGATGTCATTCCATTCATAGAGCGCATTGTCCAAGTCCGCGCCGGTATTGCTTTGGTTCGGCGGGCATATTGCGACGTAGGGCAGGGCATCGGAGCGCTCCATGTAGATATTGGCTGCATAGAGCATGAGCGGGAACGGGGCATCGTCGGGCGCAGTGAAGCGCACGCAGAAATAGTCGTTCGGGCCATTGGGAGTTGCGACTCGGAACCAAGTTTCGGACGTGCCGTCATCGTAGAGGACTTCGGTTCCTTCAAGAGTTCCGGGTTCGAGCCATGTCAGGGAGATTCGGTCGTCAAAATCGCCGTCACATCCGATGGAGGTGACGGGCAGTTCGCCGTAGAGGACCGTGATTGCGCCGGTCATTTCGGATTCGACAGGCGTGGAGACACCGAGGTCAACGGCGGTAATCGCATATTGATAGATACCGTCGGCAGGGAGGGTTTCCGTGTAGGGGGATGCGTTAGCTGTCCCGGTTTGCGCCCATTCACCACCGGACTGTCGGCGATAGATGCGATATTGATCAACGAGAGGATCTGTCGAGGCCGTCCATGTTAGTGTTGCGATACCGGTAGCGTTATCAACGGAACCGGCCAAACCTTCAGGAGTCGGCGGATCAAGACGAACGAGAGTGAGGTTAATATTGGTAGCACCTCCCGCAGTCAGAACGACAGGGACGGACGCGTCATGGTAGCCTGCCAATGAGGCGGTCACCGTGCGATTTCCGAGCAGAACATTGGTC
>CAZGVT010000362.1:0-1987 GCA_964529255.1 uncultured Alphaproteobacteria bacterium
GCTTCCGAAACAAAATTCTCCGATGCAATCAACTCCAGTCCGTCATTTTGCCGCCGCCGTTCATGGTCAATAGCTGCAAAAATGTCCGGATCACTATCTGACAAAGAGCGATGTAGTAAATCACTCACGGCATTATCTCACTTCGGCACACGAGGCCGCGATTTCTGAAACCACAACTCTGAGATTTCCAATTGCAGATGGATGCGGAAGAAATTCTCCGTCGCACCCTGCATCTCCTCATCATTGCCGCGCATGCCGGCTTCGAGGGCGGCATGAAGCCTCCCGTTGCCCTTCGCGACAAAAAGCGAGCCCCCGATCGACGCTCCAACGTCCGCGATCGGGTCCGGTGACGCCGGCTCAGAGCTTGCCTTGATCCTCGGCCACGGCTGCCGGCGATAGAAGAATCCGAAACGATACGCGTCGACTCCGGCTTTGGCTTCGGGGTCGCGCTTTTCCAAATGCCGTTCAACCCCGGCGGCAAGCGACAATGGAATCTCAGGCTTACTATCGGAAGCCCGGTCATAGAGTATGCCCAGATCTCCGTCGTCCCACATGCCGGTTACAAAATCCCCCGCCGCCGTCCAGCCTCCGCGCATCCGATAAGCTAACCCCACACCGATTTCGCCGGGCCAGTCGCCGCTTCGTTCGGTGACGACCGTGGAATCGGAGTCACTTTTTTTGAAGTCATTTTCCCAGTTGCCCGTCGATCGCGGAGTGAAAAATCCGCCCAACCCCAGCCGGTCCGTCAACTGCCAGTGCGCGCCAATCGTCGGCGACCAGCCACGGTAAGTCGCAACGTCGGAATAGCCGATATTCCGGTAACCGGAACTGTCAAAAGCGAGGTTCTGCGATCTTTCGAAGCGATACAAATGGAATCTCAGCGACAAGCCGAGCGCCAGACGGCGACTTGCTCGAAAGCCGCTCTCGATCTGCATCGCGACATCCCCGCCCGAATACACATCGCGCTCTTCAAACGGCTGCACGATGCTGTGCTGTCCGGAGGGATCGACAAACTCCGCCGACTTTCGCTCGAACGTCCGCACATCCGTGCGAATCACCGGATCAGCACCGATACCTACACTCCACTTGTGCGCAATCGGGAAGTACAACCGCCAGTCCTTCCAAACCGTTTCCGCGTCCGAATCGGTTTTACCGTTGGCGGTTGTATTCCAGAATCCGACAAATCCTCCCATCCGCAGTGCGCTCCTGCGGGAAAAACATGACAGGGCCGGATTCTGAGAGTGAAATGAGAACGAATCCGCAAGTCCAAGTCCCGCGCCGCCCAGTCCGATCGCGCGCACTCCTCCGCCGACCATCGCCTCGCCGAGACCATTCGGAGAGAATATGGAGCCTCCCGCGCGGCAGTCCACGCGCGCAAAGAACAAGACGAGAGTAACGAGAATTAGCGCTCGCTGAACCAAATGACCAGCCTTGGACGTTTGGCAGGATCTTCAGTGCCCGGACCGTGGAACACATGCCTCCCGAGAAAACCCGTTTCGAGGGCGGATTGTATCTGCATACCGGCATTGTGGTCCGGATTTATCACCCAATCCGCAACAATGCCTGTCACATCAAACGCGACCACTGTGTTGGACGAGTCAAAGTAGGACGGTTCGGTCGCAATGAACTGCAGCTTTGCCGAATCCGGGATGGCGAACCATGCCGTATCTTGCAGTGACCCGCTCTTGAATGACAAGACCTCTTGCGGGTAACTGAAGTTTTCTGCATTTGTCTGATCTGCGTAGAGCAGCAAGTCCGCTCGATTCACTTGTCGAGAATAGACCTCTGAAACCGTATCCAGCGGGAAATAGAATGCCGCACGCCTTGGCGCACCCTGCTCAATCTTGAGTCGTTGCGGAGTTTCATCCTGCGCGTGGGAGTAGGCAAGGAAGCCGTCGGCTGTCGCCGAAACAGTCTGGAGGAGCGCCGTGTCCACAATGATACCGGAGGAGTCTCGATACTCAATCCCATAGACACACAGCACCGA
>CAZGVT010000362.1:1997-2849 GCA_964529255.1 uncultured Alphaproteobacteria bacterium
CTCTCGGCTATAGAAGTCAATCAGCGTGCCCGTCGCTGCGGGTTCAAGCAGGATTCCCCATTTGGTTGTGTCATCGACCAACCATGGCTCCCAGACATCCTGAGGAATCGTAAAACGCTGAAGAGTGTCAAGCGGCCCAACGGTCGCGGTCATCGTCCCAATTACCCGAAAACTGTCCTTGCCGGCAAGCGTACCCGCGAGCAGCGAATCCTCGTACCATTTTTCCGTCACTTCTCTAATAACAATCGGCAAATCGGCCGCACCTGAAGGTGGCCAAACGCGATTTTTTCGCAGTACATAGACCATGCTATCGATGCGAAAGCTGTCCGGAAGAAAAAGATCGGGATTAAATCGCGCGACAAAGAATGCCTGGAAACTCGTATCACCAACTTGCAAAGATAGACTATGTCCGGCGGTCACCCGGGGTCTCCACGTCGCCGTCGGTTCAATGGGTGCGACTCCTTCGATCACGATGTAGTCCTGATCGGGTTGATTCGTGATTGCCCCGTCACCCACGTCAGACTCCCGCTGTGTGCACCCTGAGGTCAAAAAAAAGAGTGCCGGGGCGAGGCTCAGCCACGCCAAGACGGCACTGCTTTTTAAGATGTTTATAAACAAGCGCTTGAAGGGGTCTATATCTTGTCCCTTCAATATACGAAACTACCACCTAATTGTCAAGAAAACATGACCCTTAGACCTCATGCCAAGGCGGTCGAGCCTTTCTGCCGAGCAGACTGCCCGAACGTATTTTCTCGCCGAGCAGGGTGCCCATACGTAATTTCCGCCGAGCAGGGTGTCCTCACCCTGCCGGAACTTCTCGCCGAGCAGGGTGCCCATACGTAATTTCCCGCC
>CAZGVT010000363.1:0-2843 GCA_964529255.1 uncultured Alphaproteobacteria bacterium
TCCGAATCCGTTCAACCCATCAACCGAATTGCGCTTTGAACTTGGCAGATCGGAACGGGTAGCGCTCGCGATTTACGATTTGCGGGGGCGACTGGTCGAGACTTTGCTCGACCGAAAGCTCTCCGCAGGAAGTCATACGGCAACCTTCAATGCAAACGGTCTTGCATCGGGAATCTACTTCGCCCGGCTTTCGACCGCCAATTCAAGTCGCACTCAGAAGATCATTCTGCTCAGATAACTGTCTTTCAGTCCAACCAAGGAGTCCGATCATGAATCGCATGTCTACGGCTTTGTTATCAGCTCTTGCTCTGCTTGCCGCCGTTTCCGTGCTCATCGCCGCGGAAAAACCGAGATTTAAAGAGGATCCCACTCAATCCAGCGTCGTCAGCTATGACTCGCGCGATCCACGCTCTCCTCTGGACGACACCTACAACTCCACTGACACGCCGCTCGATATTCCCGATGGTCCCGGAGGCGAGGTCATTTCGACCATCAATGTTACGGATGACTATACGGTCGCCGACATCGACGTTCGAGTCACCATTACCCATACCTATACGAGCGATCTGCAGATTTACCTTCGCCGGACGGGCGGTCAGGAAGTGCGGCTGTTTTTCCATCGCGGAGGTGCGGGTGACAATATCACGAATTGCACCTTCGATGATGAGGCCGCACAGCCGATCAGCGCGGGAACCGCTCCGTTTACGGGTTCGTTCAGACCGGAACAACAACTCAGTCTATTCGACGGCCAGGATGTCACCGGCAACTGGATGCTCGTCGTACAAGATGACGTCGGAGAGGACGTCGGCACGATTGTTTCCTGGACATTGACGACGACGCGCGCGGACGCGAATTCCGGCGATGTCTTCGGATCAATTACCGATGCAGGCAATAGCGATCCGCTCCAGTTCGCCCACGTCTCCATCGTGGGCCTGCCGGGAGAACAATGCACGGGCGAAGACGGAAGTTACCAGTTTACTCTGGTGCCTGCCGGAGACCATACGTTGGTCGTGAGCCGCGAAGGTTATGCCACGCACTCAACGAGTATTGAAGTGACCGGAGGAGAGACCACGGAAGCCAATGCCGCGCTGTCCTCCTGGCCGGATTTTGAGTTTGAAGACTACATGAGCAGCGGCGCGGCGGTGGAAATCGTCGATCAGGACACGGCGTTCAAGACCCTCGTGGTCAGCGGAACGATGATCCCGACGGATGTCGATATTACGATCAACATCAACCACACCTATGTTGGCGATCTGGATATCTGGGTTGAGAATGCCGTCGGTGACCGCGCGCAACTGACGGCGCATAACGGCGCGAATAACGGCGTCAACTACGAGCAAACCCGCTTCGACGACGACGCCTGCACGGATATCGGCGAAGGCACGGCACCCTATACCGGCAGTTATATTCCAATTGAATCGCTGGAGACTCTGGAGGGTGTGAGCATTCAAGGCACCTGGCGGCTGATCGTCTACGATTTCTTCGCTCAGGACGGCGGTCAGATCGTAAACTGGTCCGTGCACTCCGCGCACTTCACGGAAGTGAGCGCCGATGATCCGCGTCTTGATGTGCCGCGCGCATTTTCCTTCGACGGCAATTACCCGAATCCTTTCAACGCCACCACCGAATTCCGCTTTACCGTCAGCCGCGACGCCTTCGTCGAACTGGCCCTCTACAACATTTCCGGCCAGCAAGTGGCGATGGTCTACAGCGGACAGGCACAAACCGGCGAGCATCAAGTCTTCTTCGACGCGTCCGGCCTGGCCTCCGGTCTCTATCTGGCGACGCTGCAAAGCGGCGGCTATTCCGAGACTCGCAAGACCGTGCTCTTGAAGTAGACCGGCCGGGTGTTTTTTCTCTAACAGTCACTTTGCACACTATTATCTCTTGCATTGCGGAGTTTTGAACATGTTGTCCCCCTCCATTCCGGCTTTGGTCTTGCTGCTCGCACTGGTCGCGCAAAGCTGGGCACTTCCGCTCGAGCGTAAACAGCCCGGTCCCGCACGGATCACCAAAGACGCGGTAAGATTCGACGCGAGTCTCACTCTCTCCCCGGCGGATGAACAGAGCGCGCCGCCTTCCTCTCACCGGCGCAGCAGTCTTGATGACATTGTATTTGCGGAAAATTTTGAAGGCTCCATCGACGGATCCATACCGCCCGGATGGTCGCGGGCGGACCTCGATAACGGATTCTGTTCGCAGTGGAACCGGAACTCCGTCTGGCAGTCCTATCACTATGGGCGCCACAACGCGCACAGCGGCGATCACGTGGCGATGGTGCATTACAACGACGGAGCGTCATCTAATGACGACTGGCTGATCATGCCGCCGATTGTGGGCGGTGCACCGCTCCTGCTGGAGTATTGGGGCGCTTCACAGGACCCGGCCTATCTCGAAAGTTGGGAGGTTCGCGTCTCAACCACGGGCACCAGTCCGGGCGACTTCACGAATCTGGTGGAGACCGTAACCGATGCTCCGGTCACCTGGTCTCTGCATTTGTTGGACCTGAGTGCTTTTGCAGCCGCGCCATTCTATGTGGCCTTTCATTACAACTCGACCGATCGCTTCGTGATGAAATTGGATGACATTGAGGTATCGGCCGGTTCGCTCGGTATTGCGGGCGGCATTTCAGGCCAGACGCGCCGCCGTCTGACCGATTCGACGTCCGCCACGTTAGTGGAAGTCAATGTTGAATTGCTCGAACTCGGCTGGCGAACGATCAGCGACGCAGCGGGAAACTATGCTTTCAACTTTCTCAATCCCGGTTCCTACAGCCTTCGCTTCCTGGAGCCACAGTATGCCCCGCTGGTGCTGACCGGTGTGCAGGTGGTTTCAGGCGAACT
>CAZGVT010000364.1:0-2811 GCA_964529255.1 uncultured Alphaproteobacteria bacterium
CGGAAACGAGCCAGCGGGAGTACGCCTGATGTGCGCGGACAGATTCCGGATTTTCCTGATCCACAGGTACGAGCATGGGTTCGGAGACCGCATTCACTCTCTCAGTTGCGGACTGCTGGCGCATGGCGATCTTCTCATATTCGCGCGGAGCGATGGCGAGACTCGGCACCTCAACAGGGGTCGCCAGCCCAGTGACCGTGTTGATTGCATAGAGATCGTGTGCGGTCAAGCCAACCAGAGTGTTCAGCGATTCGTCGTACCGAATGCTGGCGAAAGCAATCTTGTGGCCGTTTCCATTCACCGTCTGGAATTCGGAGACTGCCCTGAAATTCTGGTCAAGTAACTGAACCGTTGACGATCCATTGACCAGGAAGTACCTCTCTCCAGCGGGTGTTGTGACTGTCTTTCTGATCACTTCATTCGGATTCGTCCAAGCGTCTGCCTGAACTTGAGCGGCCGGTATGCTCCCTGCAATAGCAAGTAAACATACGAGCAGGCCGATACATAAACTTCTTCCCCTTGCCATAAGCAATCTCTCCTTGTTCGGTTGGTTTGCGTTGTTCAGCAACCTATTCTCAAGCCAAACTACATGCGCTTCGTGTTGACATCCAGTCGGAAATTTACTAATATGGTCTGCATGGTCATATTATAGTTTTTCAACCAAATTGTCAAGACTTTAGGCTCAGCTATTTGAATTGGCCTGAAAAGACCAGCACTTCATGAAAAGTCCTTTAAGGTTGATAATTCAGAACATACTACTCATGACCCATGCGCCTTACAGAGTTGCCCGACGGGGACAGAAACGGGCAATCCCTATGAACCGCAATCGAAAAAGGCTGGCTCGCATTAACGAACCAGCCTCGTTCACCTGTGGAGGGGGACTTAGTTAGTGCTATTCCCTGATTGCGGTGGCCCGATAGAAACGGATGGCGGGAAGTACTGTGTCCGACGGGAAGACGAAAAATGTATCCGCCGTAGCACCAAGTTCCGTCCATACGTTTTGATCCAGACTCTCGTCGATTCGATAGACCGTTGCATAAGGCGCCGGCTGCCAATGGAGAGTGAGCATTCCCAAGCTGTCGCCGTGAATCACAATTAGTGGTTCGGCAGGCGGACCGGAATATGTTGTATCGACGAGCACAACCGGATTTACAACGGAGTAAACGGCAGGATTGCTTTCGGATTCCAATCGGAACATTGCGTCGTCTGCCGCCGGAATTGTCGCGAGCCAGTTTTCCTCGCTGTCATTCGGCATTGATACAAAGAGAGTCTCTTCCGGCAGGAGATTACGTGTCAGGAGCAGACGGAGTGTGCCAATATCACCTACGCTATTCCAGCGAATCTCGAGTGTGTCACCCAACGCAAAGGTGTCCTGTCCAGAGGGCGAAGTCATCGTGAGACTTGGCGGCGGCGGCGGATCGGTCACGGAGAAATTGGAACTGCTCTGATCGAAGATCGTGGTGTCGTCGGAGAGCTGCACTCGCAACCGGTATTGATTCGAGGACGGTCCAGTGGCCGTCCAGATTTCCTGACCGTCGTTCTGAGAGTTTTCGAACAACATCTCCCAAGGTCCGCCCAGAGATCTCCGGACCAGGATATCGACCAAGCTCGTGGTTCCGGTCGTCGACCACTGAATTGGGAGAGGATCTCCGATTTCAACGCTTTCTCCACCGTCAGGCTGAATCAGGTCAATAGTCGGTAGTGGCGGATTCGCAATGGTGAAATCAGCATCGCTCTGGTCGAAGACGATCGTATCGGCAGAAGATTGCACCCGCACGCGGCACTGCGACGCAGCGGGTCCGATTGAAGTCCAGGTTTCCGCGCCATCATTGGCTATGTCTTGAAACAGGATCTCCCATGGTCCTCCTGTGGATCGCTGCAGGAGCACGTCGACGCCGGCGATAGACCCAATCGAAGACCAAGTGATGCTTACCGGATCGCCGACAGTGTAGATTTCGCCGCCGTTGGGAGCCGTGACCTGCACGCTGAACGTCGGTGTCCAGGGATGACCGAAATCCAGCAGCACGTAGTAAGAAGTCAGCGTCGGGATCTGTATAAGATTCGGAAACGTGCGGACTGAACTGTCGATGGAACACGTTTCCAGCCCGACGGGGAAATCGCGCGTCATCCGGTCGGAATCGAAATACTGGGTTGCCTGAGACGGGTTGGCGGCGTTCCAAGCGCGCACATAGAATTTCACTCCCGAAGCAATCGCGGGTTGCGGTCCCATACCCGTAGTATGCACCAGAATCGCTTCCGGAGAGTAAAACGTGTTCGGATAATGTGTGAACGAATCCATGTTCATGCCGAAGGATGCTCCGGGATTCATCGCCAACTGGTCATCCCCTCCGGGCATGCCACTGGCAGCGGGTGGATCGATCACTCGATTGGGTCCGGCGAGAATCAGCTGCACCAGATCGCCCTCTTCGAAACCGTAAGGGAGAATTCCCCCGCTGTACGTGTGATTCGACTGTCGGCAACCAAGATTGTGCACGGTCAGGTAGCAGTACGTATCGGCCATCGCGGCCGGCTTGTGCAGCGCGAAGAGCGCCATCCACAGCAAGAACCCCGCCTGCTTGCGATGACTTTGAAGCATGGAGTTTCTATTTTGAGATATTCTCTTCATCACGGCTGCCCCGGATGATAGGTCCAGTCAAACGTGGCCGGATGATTTGTCTGGATGATCACGGGTTGACCGGCGATCAGGAAGTCCATGGTCCCAATCCACCCCGCTGCCGAGTCACAGCGGGCGATTTTGCGCGTGACCATATCGATCACCAAGTCTCCTCCGGCTTTCATGTTTTGCGACTT
>CAZGVT010000365.1:0-2804 GCA_964529255.1 uncultured Alphaproteobacteria bacterium
CGCGGCCATCAAGTGATGAACGTTGCGCTCGGCGGGACTTTGATTCAGGATATTCCTGCATTCGTGGGCAGCGCCCACCACGCGCAGAAAGATCCGTCGTGGATGCCGACACATCAGGTGCAGCTTGCGGATGATAGCCGGGTGGCCGCGATTTTCGACGCCAAGCTGTTAGATGTGAATTCGCACCATCATCAGGCGATCGACGTGCTCGCGCCGGGTTTGCGCGTAGCGGGTTGGTCGGAGGAGGGAATCATTGAAGTTGTCGAGCACGAGGCGCATCCATATATGATCGGAGTGCAGTGGCATCCGGAGAGATTGGGCGGACCGGACCGGCTGCATCAGGAGTTGTTCGACGATTTCATCAAAGCGTGCAGAGACCGGATGAATGACTGATCGGCTTGGCATGAATCCCGCACAGTTTTTGAAAGCGGTCGAGAGCGGAAAGCAATTTCCCGTGTTGCTGCTGTATGGCGAAGAGGAGTACTTGATTCGCGAGGCAGCTCGGCTGTACCTTGACCGAATCGCCGACGAGACAACCCGGCAATTTGACGTGGCTGAATTTCGAGGTGAAGACGTCGACAGTATTGCTTTGTGGAATGCGTTGACGACACTGCCACTTTTGGCAGCCAAACGCGTCGTGGTCATCGATACTCCAACGGATTTGAGTGAGAAGGCCAAGGAGCGGTTGGAGCGTTATCTGGCTCATGTTGCGCCGACAACCTTGCTATGCATGACTGAAGTGTTGGAGGACAAGCGAACCACTTTGCCGTGGTCAGGCATGAGCGGAGTAACTTCAGTTCACTATCCCGCGCTTTCGAGGGAGGCCGAAAGGCGCGCGTGGGTGCAGTCCGCCGTGAAGCGAGCGGGACGAACCATTGATGCGGATGCGCTGGACTATGTGACTGCAAATTCACCCGCTGATTTGGGTGAGCTTGCGGCAAAGTTGCGCTCGGTAATGATGTATCTTGGCGATGCCGGGCAGATTACTCTGGCGAGTGTGGTGGCGCTCGGCGGAGAGTCCCCGGAACTGAATCTCTTCAAGCTGGAAGATGCCATCTTGAAGGGAAAGCGGGCAGAGGCGCTTCGAACCGCTCGCGGGATGATTGAAGGAGGAAGTAAGGTGTTAGGGTTGCTTGGGTATCACAGACGGACGGTTTACAAACTGTGGCGGCTGAGTGCGATTCGCGGCGAAGTAAGCGAGGCGGATGCGCGCAAAATTCTCGGCGGTCAGACGTTCAAACTGCCGGATTTCCGGTCCGCCGCACGGCGACTGGGAGCCGAGAGGATTCGTGAATTTATCCGAGAGCTTTTGGAGGTGGAGATCGCGGGCAAGACCGGTGGCGGAGAGGAATCGGCTTTGGGTCGGTATTATTCGTGGTTGTGGAAGATCAGCGTGGCGGGCGAGCGGGCTCCCGAGGCGAGTCGGGGCCAGGAGTTAAGGTGAAAGGTCAAGTTTGCGGACCAACCGGAGTCCAATGGGATCGCGGAAATAAGGACGGGAACGGCTAATGGCCCAAGCACCTCGGGATTCTAAGACGGATGAGGAGTTAATCCTCTCTTTTCAAGAGGGGAATGAGACTGCCTTTGACGAGATAGTCCGTCGTTATCGCGACCCGTTGTTTAATTTTGTGGTAAGATTGTTAGGGGACACTTTCTTTAGCGAGGACGTAGTCCAGGAAACTTTTTTGCGAGTCTATCGTAATAAACATCGGTACCACCAGGTAGCCAAGTTCTCGACGTGGATCTATACGATTGCCTCGAACTTGGCCAAGACGGAGCTTCGTCGGCGGAAAATTCGCAACTTCTTCTCGATCAGTTCCAAGGGTGAGGACGAGCGGGATTATGATCTCGTCGACGCTTCGACGGATATTGAGCGGGATGTGGACGGTGTACTTAAGGGTGAGATAATCTTGCGCGAGATTAACGCGCTTCCCTATCATTTTAAGGAAGCGGTGTTGCTGCGCGACATTCAGGATCTGTCGTACGAGGAAATTGCACAGATTCTGGATGTACCATTGGGCACGGTAAAGTCACGAGTCAATAGAGGGCGAACGAGACTGCAACACAGGCTAAAATTCTTGGTCAACGAGGAGTCGGAAAGTGACAAACGAGGGAAGGGAAACGCCTGATTGGCCGCATCAGGCGTCAGACGAGAATGAAATTACGCAAGAGCATAGATTAGTTCGCTCTGCTCTTCTTACTCTGCCAAGGCGGGGTTGCCCGGAGGGGTTTGAGATCAGGTTGACGAGGCGTATTCAAGGTCATGAAGTTGGGGGCCGCAAGCAGGCGGCAAGTCCCGGCTGGACAATTGGGTGGGTTGGAGCCGGACTGGGGTTGGCAACAGCGTTTGTCCTTGCGGTAGGCGTATTTGATTTTCAGATTTCTTCGAGTTCCGGCACACCGACGATTGCGCAGGGTGGAGTGACCGTCACCAGCCCGGTGGCCGTTTCGGGCACGGGTCAGACCAGGAGTCCGGCTGCGGAGCCAGGCGTGCCGACAGACACCGGCACAGATCAGGTGGCTCAGTCAAAGCCGCTCTCCACGGAAAATGATACGACTAAGAAGCTGAATGCTGACCGGACGGACTACGACGATCTTGGTCAGACGGTGGGTACAGCCACCAACCGATAGGTTCGTCAAGCTAAGTTTGATTCAGGCGTCACGTTATCGCGGCCCTTCAGATTGCAGACAAACCCCGTCATTTCCGGCGGGGTTTGTTTTGTAGTGAGGAATCCGAGTCTCGTGTTACAGTGATTCCCGAAAGTAAGTTGTCATGTTTCGCCGAGCCGGGTTAGCGCGGCCGT
>CAZGVT010000366.1:0-377 GCA_964529255.1 uncultured Alphaproteobacteria bacterium
CGGAGTGGGAAAACAGGCGCAGCGCACCCCGATATTCGAGCGTCTCTTTTCGCTCCCAATGAAAACCGCGACCGATGGGGACATTGTAAAGTTGAAACGATGACGTACTCTCCAGCGGCCGCGCAACAACGCGAATGCACGTTGCAGAGAAGTCGCCGAGTGAAAACTCAAAGGACTCACCCCCCTTAATCCCCCCACAGGATGTGGGGGGAGGCGCAGTGGAAACAACGGCAAATCCGAAGGGATTCAATGAGTGCTGTTTGTAAAGCGTCTCAAGTATCGGCGGCGCGGCTTCCTTTGCCGTGAGTTTGATGACTGGCCACCAGACGCGATTGTCAAAGCTCTGCCGTTTGAGATTCCACTGGCGGCCGGCCTCG
>CAZGVT010000366.1:387-2793 GCA_964529255.1 uncultured Alphaproteobacteria bacterium
TCGAAGATCTCCAAGCCCTCGTGTTCAGGGAGAGTAGGCAATGAAGCGAGAATTGCGTCCGCTTGCTCGCGGGAAAAGCACTCCGCAAGCCGAATCGCGAATGTACCCCCCCCTGCCCCTCCGTGAACGGAGGGGAGAGCTGCTTCGAAATGCCCGGCGATTTTGGGCAAATCGAGCTTGCGATTGCAGTCGGTCCAACACTCGACGGCAAACCAGCAGATGAGTTCACCGGATATTTTTTGCTCGTTCCAGAGCAGGCCGATGGAGACTGAGGGAAGACCCAAATTACTAACTCCGAATGACAAACGAGAAATTTCAGCCAGGAAAAAGGGGTTACGATTTGTCCGGCGCTGTCAAGGCATAACATCCTACCGCCGCCGCGGTGACGAGATTCAGACTCTCGGCAGAACCACCGCCGTTGAGAGTCAATTGTACGTTACACGATTTGGCAATGGCGGGATCAAGGCCGCGCGATTCGTGCCCCAGAACGAGCAGCGTTGGAATATTGGATTTCAGCGCCGCCCCCCCTTGCCTTTGCGTAAACGGAGGGGAGAAAGTGCGGATGTCCTCTCCGCCGTGAGAAATCAATGCCGCGCTCGTGCCTTTCCAGGCTTTGATCAGATCGGGGAGATCAACATGCTCCTTGATCGGCTGATGAAACAGCGATCCCATGGAACCACGCACGACCTTTTCATTCCAGATTTCGGCGGAGCCGCCGCCGAGATAGAGCATGGACGCGCCGAAGAAATCGCAGACGCGAATCAGCGCGCCGCAGTTTCCCGGATCGGAGACCTGCTCGCAGGCGACGGCAAAACGACCGACGCGTTCAGGAAGCGAAAACAGGCGGCCGACCGCGACAATTCCCTGACTGGATTCGACACGCGAAATGCGGGAAAAACCATCGCTGTTCAGGCCGTAGACCGGAACGCGATGCCGAGTGAGTTCGGCCTCCCACTCTTCGACTTTTGCGGCGAGCACGAGGATCGCATCGAGTTTCATCCGCGATTTTAGCGCTTCACGGACACAAACAGTGCCGTCGATGAGAAACTGCCCAAACTCGCGGCGATATTTCTTTTGCCCGAGCTTGGCCCAGTCGGAAAGCTGTTTGCGAGTGGCGGTCAGAAAGTCCATCTTCCGGATGAGACCCTACGGTGTACAAAGCCGGCGATCACTTTGTGCTGCTTGGCGGCGTCAATTTGAAACCCAGTTGCTTCATCATATCCAACGTGTCCCAATAGCCTCGTTGCTCAACTACACGTCCTTCCTTCCATTCCAACACCGCGATGCCGTGCAAGGACAACGGCCGATTCGTTGCGGGCAGATTCGGAGTCGAACCCGTGTTTGTACCGGTATAGTCATAGTTCAAAATGGAAACGTCACCGTCTATGTAGAATTCCCCGAATGAAAATCTCAGATCCGGGAACGCCGCGAACCGGGCTGCACAATACTCTTTGTACGCGGCTAATCCATGAAGAACCGGTTCGAAGGCCTGGTGGTGAACTTCCACATCCGGGGAATAAAGTTCGTCCAGCAGGCTCAGTTGGTTGGTATTCCTTCCCGCTTCGTACTGCACAATAAACCGCTCTACTTGCTTGCGCGTGACCGCAGATGCGCTCATTGTCACCGATAGCATGATTATTGCGGCCATGAAGCCCAAAATGAACCCGTCAGTGACTCTCATGCCCTTCTCCTTAGGTAGAGGTTGAACTCGTATCCGAAGTTGATTGCGCGTGGGGTTAAGGAAATTCATGGAACAGGACTCAAGACTCGAATACAGGACACCTACGATATCTTGAGATATCCGTCCCGCTGCAGCCCGATGACCCCAATCACAGCGGCAACATACCAAACAATCGCGTAAGAGGGTTCCAGCATTACCGTGTAGCCGATGCCGAGGGTCAGGCCGAAGACGAACAGCATTCCCCAGAGGAAACCGCGCAGAGGTTTCGACACCGGCGCGGAATGTGGAACGACGCGGCCATGCTCGCGGCCCCATTTGCGGACAGGAGACCAGAAACCGATGGGCGCGGTGCGTTGGAAGAACTCGGAGAGACTTTCAAACGGCGCGTGTTTGGTCAGGAACGTCACGGGAATCCAGATCAGCATCGAGCCGAAAGTGATGATAAGCAGTTTCGCACCGTAGCCGGTTTGCAGAACGTAGGGCAGCGCGAGGGTGATGACACTCGATGCGATCATGGCACTGATTTCGGTCCAGGCATTGACTCGCCACCAGAACCAGCGGAGAATATAGACGGGACCGGTGCCGGCGCCAAAAGCTATCACAAACTTGAATGCATCGGTGACGCTTTCGGTGAAATAGGCGGCGAGTCCGGCGGCGATCAGAATGATGGTGGTGGCGATTTTGCTGGCGGAAATGTAGTGTCTGTCTTCGCGGCCGGGAGCAAT
>CAZGVT010000367.1:0-2778 GCA_964529255.1 uncultured Alphaproteobacteria bacterium
GAATCTGGTAATCGTGGCGCCGGACGTGGGTTCCACAAAGCTTGCGCGCTTTTACGCGAACTACTTGAAAACGGATTTCGTGATCGTTGACAAGCTCCGCACGTCGCCGAACCTGGCGGTGGCATTGAACTTGATCGGCGATGTTCGCGGACTGAATTGTCTGATCGTCGACGATATTGTGGATACCGGCGGTACGTTTACGGCCACGGTGAACATGCTGCGCGAGCGCGGCGGCCGCGATGTCTATGCGGCAATCACGCACCCGGTCCTATCCGGGAAAGCCGTTGAGCGAATTGAAGCCAGCGATGTGAAGCGGATTTGGGTTTGTGATTCGCTTCCGACGCCCAAGGAGTTTTTGTTTAACCGAATCCGGAAGATTTCCACGGCGAAGTTGTTCGCGGAGGCCATCCGGCGCATTCATTTGGAAGAATCGATCAGCCACCTCTTTCTCGATAACTTGGCTTCCGATTCGCGCATATCGCTGATTTGTGAAGAAGACGTGGACGCGGTGATGGAGTTATAGTTTGGGCGGTAACATTGAAATTGCAGGACAGGAAATAGCGACAACATGGCAGAACATCGATTAGCAGCTCAGCCGCGCAACGCGGCAATTACGACTCGCGCATTGCGGCGGTCAGGTCAGGTGCCGGGGGTTTTTTACGACCGCAACGGAGCGAACCGCCAGTTGCAGTTTGATGCGCACGAGGTTGAACTTCTCATGCGTCACGAAATCGCGATTCTCAAAGTAGAGATCGGTGGGGAGACTCTGCAATGTTTGATTCGTGAAGTTCAACGGCACCCGGTGCGTCGATTCGTCGTGCACATCGACTTGATGGGTTTTGTGGCGGGACAAAAAATCAAGTCCCATATTCCGATTCACCCGATGGGAACGGCGGCCGGCACGAAGGAAGGCGGCGTGTTGGAGTTGGTGTTGCGCGATCTGGAAATCGAGTGCCTGCCGGACGATCTTCCCACGCATATTGAGCTGGATGTGACCCATCTGGCGTTGCATGATGCGCTTCGGATCGCCGACATCAAACTCCCCGGAATCACAATTCACGGCGACCCGAACGCCGCCGTTGTTCATGTGATTCCGCCGCGTACTCATGCGGAAGCGGCACCGGCAGCGGCAACTGCTGCTGCGGCTCCCGAGCCTGAAGTGATTCGGGAGAAGAAACCCGCTGCCGATGAAGCGCCGAAAAAGGAAGACAAAAAGAAGTAGTCTGACTCGCCGGCTTGAATCGCGGGTAGATTGGATTTACCGGGATGTATTTGATTGTGGGGCTGGGTAACCCGGGGGCAGAATACGATCATACACCGCACAACATTGGGTTTGAAGTTGTAGATCGCCTGGCCTTGCGCGCCGGAGTGCAATTTCGCCGGAGTCCGGGTGGGCAGGCCAAAGAGGCAGTATGGGCTGCCGAGCCACGCGTCGTACTCCTGAAGCCGCAGTCGTACATGAATCGTTCGGGCGCGCAGGTGGCAGCGGTCCTGGCGTATTACAGGCTTCTACTTTCGGACCTGCTGGTGATCTGTGATGACGCCAATCTGCCTGTTGGTCACTTGCGATTTCGAAAATCGGGCGGCCCTGGGGGTCAGCGAGGGCTGGATTCGGTAATTGACAGTTTGGGGACGCCGGAGTTTGCGCGCCTTCGCATTGGAGTTGGCGGTGGCTATGCGGGCGCCGACCTCGCCGGTTATGTGCTGAATAAGTGGACCGGCGAACGATGGAAGAATCTCGAAAACGCCGCGGAAAAGGCAGCCGATGCCGTTGAGTGCTTCCTGCGGGAGGGGCTTGATTCCGCGATGAATAAACACAATACCAGGAAGGCTCAGGATTCACCTGAGCAGCAAAACCCTCCTCCCGGAGACAAACCGGGAGGCGAATGAGACCAAAGGGAGCAAAGAGTCAGTGGCAAGAACGTATGAGATGGTGCTCGTGTTTGACCCCGGGCATGAGATTGAGCAGTTGGACACGGACCTGAAGAAGTTTCAGGACGTGATATCGGATGGGGGATTGGCGAGGAAATGGGAGCGCTGGGGCAAGCGTCGGCTTGCGTACGAGATTCGTGGCAAGCAGTATGGCTACTACGTCTTGTGCGTGTTTGACCACGTGCCATCGGCGGTAGCGGAGTTGGACCGTCTTGCGCGAATCAACTCGGCGATCGTTCGTCACTTAATGCTCCAGGTGCCTCCGGCACAGGTTCCGGAAGTGGACGAAGAGTCGGTCCGTACATTGGGAACTGTGGCCGTAGTCACTCCGCCGCCGCCCGAAGTGATCGAGGCGGAGGTTGCTGCCGGTGCCGCCTCGGGGGAAGCGCTTGAGGGTGACGTACCGGAGACTGTGGTGAACGATTCCGACGAGAGTGTAATTTAGCGAGCGTTCAGCGATCGCCCCCCTGCAGGGTGATCGTGTTGTATGATACTTGGTGCAGATCAGGTCGGTTAACCGTTCAATATCCGGGAGGTATGCATGGCCGACTTACGGATGCCGGACATTAACACCGTGCTCATCGCGGGAAACCTAATCAAGGATCCGCAGTTCCGTTCCACGACGAGCGGAGTGCCGGTGGCGAACTTTACGATCGCGTCCAATCGTAAATTTAAGGACAACAGCGGGCAGATCAAGGAGGATGTCTGCTTCGTCGGGATTGTGGCGTGGTACAAACTTGCGGAGAGTTGTTATGAAAACCTGCGCAAATGAAGTGCCGTGCTTGTCGAGGGTGAGCTTCAAAGCCGGAATTGGAAGACGGAGGATGGGTTCAGCCGCAATACGAT
>CAZGVT010000368.1:0-2761 GCA_964529255.1 uncultured Alphaproteobacteria bacterium
TATGAGCCCATGTCGCACTCCATCAGGGTGAAAGTACCCGGGAATTTGTGGCTGCGCGGCGGCGGACTGAATCTCGAGTTGTCGGGAGAATTGTCCGTCAACAAGCTCGCTCGATCGGAACCTGAACTCGTTGGAGAGATCAAAGTGATCGGCGGAAAAGCCCAATACTTTGGCCGTGAATTCCGCGTTGATCCGGAAGTGAGCACCGTGCGCTTTACCGGTTCCGCCGAAAATCCTTCGCTCAATATTCGCGCGACGTACTCGAAGAGTGAGAGCAATACGGAGATCGTCATCCTGCTCGAGGGAACCGCCGAGCAGACGACGATGACGCTCAGCGGCACTCGTGACGGGTCCGCACTTACCGCTGCCGAAGCGCTTTACGAATTGACTCGTGGAGCGTCCGGTTCGACCACGCTCGAAGGCACCGTGACCACCGCAGGCCTCGGTCAAGTGTCATCCGTTGTCGGACAGGCGATCGGTGTCGATGTTTTCGAGTATCACGCCGGAGAGGGCGGGTTGAATGATCTTTCCGCGGGAAAGCTCGAGGTGGGAACGTACCTCACGGATCGTCTGTTCGTGCGCGTGTTGCAGCCCGTTGAGAGCATTCAAACCGGTCAAGAGGTCAAGGTGGAGTTCCGTTTGATCGATTGGCTGAAACTGAGTGCGCAACAGCAAGGCAAGGAGAGATCATTGTTCGAATTACTATTGCAATGGGCATGGCATTAAGTGATTAGACTCCTCCCCGTCTTCCTGATCGCGCTTTGTGCGCATTCCGCAATAGCGGAGAGTCCGGTCGTCGTGCGCGACTTTCAGTGGACCGGACTTCGCTATACGCGGACCTGGGTGCTCGAAAGGGAAATCGGTTTCGCGCGCGGCGATACAATCAGCTCGGAAGATTTGACAATTGCTCGCGGTCGTCTGATGAACTATCCGTTTTTGCACGATGTCGACGTGTTTGTGGACTCCAGCGGATTGGTACGGGTCGACGTGAGCGACGCGTGGCCGCTGTTTCCGGTGCTGTCCGTAAGTTTCACCGAAGGTCAGATCAGTGAAGTGAGTAGTGCTTCGGAATTTCTTGATCTCGCGACTGTCTATGCCGGCATCGATCATCTGAATTTCCGCGGGACGGGTGCGGAAGTCGTCGCACTCGCGCAGTTCGGCGCCGCGGAGGGAGGCTCCGTTAAGTACGGAACTCGCCGCCTGAGTTCTGCCGTTCCGATTTCACTGACGACGATCTTTGAGTCGTTGCGGACTTCCGACCGGCATGCGTCGATATTTGACAGCACGCGACACCTGCGCAGTTCACGCGCTTCGTTTGAGATCGGCACGCGACGCGGTGTGCCGACTCAAGCCGGCCTCGAAGTTCGCTACCAATATGTAAAGCAGGAGGCGCAGGCCCCTGCCGAAGGAAGGACCTTTCACACGTACTGGCTCTCTCCGTATTTGTTGCTTGATCATCGCGATGTCGAATGGTATCCCACTCGTGGATCCGTGACCGTTGCCCGGTTGAACATTGCCGGTGGAAGCGAGCCGTTCGTACGATCTCAGTATGAGATCCGGGGATACTGGAACTTGAGCCGCGAAATTCCCCTGCACGACGAGCAGCGCCCGCCGGTCATTGCCGTGCGTGCCTACGCCGCGACGTCCGCTTCGTCGACTCCGAGTTGGGCGCATTATTTCTCCGGTTTCAGCAGCGGCTATCGCGGTTATCGCACGGTGAAGCGGGAAGCGGCGGAGGAACTTGTCGGACAAGTCGAGATCCGGCTGCCGATCGTGCAAGAGACACACTACTCGATTCCGTCCATCGGTTCTCTCGGAAAACGTATTCCGTGGGGGGTGTCAATTGTTGCGGGTATTGAGCAATTCAGGCTGCGGCTCGACGGGCGCAAGTGGGAAGGCACGGGTTGGGGAGCCGGAGTGTTGATGCGCGCTCCCTACGTGCAGCTCATCGAAATTACGCACGAGTGGAATCGCGAGGGTGAGACGGAGATCGCGATCACTACAGGAATCCGCTTTTGAATCGCCATCCTGTTTACTCGATGCTGAAGAAACTCCTGTTCCTCGCGGATGCGGAGACAGCGCATGATCGCACGTTGTCATGGCTACAATTTCTGGGCGAATCTCGCGCAGGAGTATCACTTCTTAGTTCCATCGCGGGAAAACCGGCAAGTCAGCCGGTGCACGCGATGGGGCTCGACTTCGCGCATCCCGTAGGATTAGCCGCCGGTTTCGACAAAAATGCGCGAGCCATACCGGCGTTGCAGGCGCTGGGTTTTTCGTTTGTGGAAATCGGCACCGTCACGCCGCGACCGCAAGCCGGCAATCCGAAGCCGCGCATCTGGCGGTTTCCCGAAGCGAATGCGCTGGTCAATGCGCTCGGGTTTCCGGGCGAGGGCGCGGCAGTCGTCGCTCAGCGGCTTGCAAGGCTGCGTGAGCAGGATCGCATTCGCATTCCGATTGGTGTGAATGTGGGAAAAAATGCGGACACTCCGGCGGGGCGGGCGGGCGAGGATTTTCTGCATACGATCATGCGATTCGGCGAGCTTGGCGATTACTATGTTGTGAATGTCTCATCTCCGAATACTCCCGGATTGCGCGACCTGCAGGCGGTGGATAGGCTGCGCGAAATCCTGGAGCCCGCGCAGTCGCACCTTGCGCGAACCTCGAAACGGCCCCTGCTCGTAAAGATCTCGCCTGATCTTGCGGATGAAGATATTCTCAGGCTTGGCGAGCTTTCGGCGGAGCTTGATCTTGCAGGCAT
>CAZGVT010000369.1:0-2756 GCA_964529255.1 uncultured Alphaproteobacteria bacterium
ATTGTAGTTTCTAATTGGGTGGCTTTATTGCCCTGCCCGCCGCCAACGGTAGCACCATAACCGCTCGCAGTGTTGCCGAATCCTCCGCCAGTCGTTGCATACGTGGTATCAGCCCGGTTCTGTCTTCCGCCGGACGCTGCGGCATAGTCTCCATTTGCAGAATTGTTTTGTCCAGCGACAAAGGCCTGTGTTCCCGCGTTTGTGTTACCGTTGCCGATATTCGCTCGACCGTTCACGTTCACATCGCTCAGAATGCTGCCGCCCTGTGCTCCATCCACCGTGCCCGTGTAGCGGGAATAGAAAACGGACGACAGCGGGATTTGAGGAGTCATCACCGCATCGCTACCGACCTGAATGCTCAGCGCTCCGCCGTCTACCGTCGTGATGTCAGCGATCGAATTATAATCCAGCGGCGTGATCGAACCCAGCCGCACGTTGAAGAATCCGTCTTGAACCACAACAGCGGGATGTGTTTCCGTCCAGAATTCGCCGGGATTTCCAAGCTCATCGTGCAGCCGGAACGTGATTTGAACCGTCGTATCCAGCGGCACACCCGAACTGTCCCTGAGAAAACCTTGATAACTTACCGGCTCGGGAATAACCGCCGTAGCAAGAAGCGGCACGGCCAATATCCAGATTACTAAACTTACCATTTTCATTGTTCTCATCTCCTGAGTTTTGATGCAGGCCTCTCACATTGGTGAACATACGCATCCGGGTATCACCTCTGCGAATTAATATCACACTTTTGACGGCACGGTGCAAGGATAACCGAATATTACACGATTATTTTGCGGCCTTAGCCATGCCCAGACAGGTGGGTGTGCATCGTTGCAAGCCTATTGGTTTCAACTGGTTTTGGAATCTTCGGGAAGATCAATCACGGCGATACGGACTCGTATAGAGGCACAACATATCAAAACCCGGCGTGAAAACCGGGTTCGATAGTCATTGTGCCTCTGTGACGGTAAGGCGGATTGAGAGGGACTACAGCAATTTGAGACCGTTTTCGAGATCGGCGAGCTGATCATCTGAGGATTCGATACCGATGGAGAGTCGTAACAGTCCGTCACTCACTCCGAGCTTTGCCCGCTCTTCGGGTGGAACAGATGTATGGGTCATGATCGCGGGATGATCGCAGAGCGACTCCACTCCGCCGAGCGATTCGGCAAGTGCAAACAACTTGATCCCGCGGACGAATTTTCGCGCGGCCTCAAGTCCTCCTTTCAGTTCGAAACTCACCATGCCGCCGAATCCGCTCATTTGTTTCTTTGCAAGTTCGATATGCGGATGCGATCGCAACCCGGGATAGCGAACCCATGCGATTTCTTTTCGCGATTCGAGAAAGTTAGCCACGTTGAACGCATTCTCCTGATGCCGCTGCATGCGAACGGCAAGCGTCTTAAGGCCGCGCAGGACGAGAAAGCAATCGAACGGCGATGGCACTCCGCCGATCGCATTTTGCAGAAATTTCAATCGTTCGTAGAGTTCGCGATCGTTCAGAATCAGGCAGCCGTGCACAACATCGCTATGGCCGTTCAGGAATTTGGTGGCGGAGTGCATGACCAGATCGGCCCCGAGTTCGAGCGGTCGCTGGAAGTACGGCGACATGAAAGTGTTGTCAACGGCGACCCTCACTCCGTGCCTGTGGGCCAGCTCCGAGACCGCACGTATGTCGATGATTTTCAGGAGTGGGTTTGTGGGAGATTCGATCCAGATCCACTTTGTCTCTTGGCGGATGTGTTTTTCGACATTAGCGAGATCGGAAAAGTCGACGAAGTCGGAGTGTATGCCTTGGAAATTTCGCACACGTTTGAGCAACCGGAACGTGCCACCGTACACATCGTCGCAGAGCAGCACATGATCGCCGGCATTGAGCGTTGCCAGCAAAGTGTCCGTTGCAGCCATCCCCGAGGCAAAGCAGAGCCCGAACGCGCCGCCTTCGAGTTCGGCGACAGCGGTTTGCAGAGCATTGCGCGTCGGATTGTCGGTACGCGAGTACTCGAATCCCTTGTTCACTCCGAGTTCGGGCTGCACGTAGGTGCTGGTGGCGAAGATCGGAGTCATAATCGCGCCGGTCATTGGCTCGGGTTCGACTCCGGCATGGACGCAAGCGGTGTTGAAATGAGGCTTTTCAGTCAAGTTTAGTCAATCTCAAGGTCTGGACGCGGTGTACGGGATAGCCGGGCGTAGAAGTCTGTCGAGAGGGCGAAACGGTTGCGCCCGCACGTTGATGCGGGCGCACTAGCAGCTGGGGAACAGGGACTCGAACCCCGATTCACAGATCCAGAGTCTGGTGTCCTGCCAATTAGACGATTCCCCATCGTGAATGAATATACTGTTTTACATCAACTTCCTGCAGAATTGCCGAGGCTGATGCAAGGCGAAATATACAAAAAAGAAAGCCAAAGCGCAAGATGGTCTGAGTGGGTCGGGACACTCCGTTCGCAGGAATAGGCGGGTCAACAGGGTAATTGGCGGGTGGAAGAGTCGCGGAAATCATGTGGCATGACAGGCAGTCTGAGAGATCCCGGACATCCGCGCTGCGAAGACTTGCGCAAAGTCCGGGACGACGCGAAACGGCAGTACGCGACCCCGAGGGAGGTGATTAGTAGGCATTTGACAAGCCCCGTGTCAATCGGGCGTCGTTTGTGTGGTGAGGATCGAGAAGGTCGGCCGCAAGCAGCCGGCACGGCCTGGGACTATTGCAGCAGCAGCAGTTTTTCGGTAGGGTCGGCTGCAAGCAGCCAACACGG
>CAZGVT010000370.1:0-2752 GCA_964529255.1 uncultured Alphaproteobacteria bacterium
CCAGTTACCGGCAGATTTGGGTCTTTGAGGCGGCACGCAACGAGGCGCGGCGGGTCGCGGACGCCACCGGAATAGGCCGACGGTTTGTGTTCGAGCCGGGCGATGATCGAGTGGTCTATCGGCAGTTCACCTTTGCGGATCCGTTACGCGCCGAGCAGTTGGTCTCCACATCGGTCTACATGTTCGATCCCGCAGTTCGTACCGATAACCGGCAGAAGTGTTTTGGGCCGTACCTCATTCAGGACACCGTCTGGTACCGGCAGGACCTGCGCGGCGCGCTATTGCGCTACGACGGGACTCCGCGCGCCGAAAACGTCTTTCTGGATCGTGACCCGGGTCGATTGTGGATAACTGCGGCTACCGGCGATACGACCTATGTCTCGCCTCCTGGTATGCGCATCGCCGGAATGGAGATCTCCCCTTCCGGGAAATGGGTTTGCGCAGTCCAGGATGAGCCCTCCCGCGCCATAAACCTGATTCGAGTGCGGACCGGCGAACTCATCACTGTAGGTCGAGGCGTGACTCCCTCATGGTCGGGCGACGGACTCTCGCTGGTCTACGTGACACGCGACGACATTGAACAAACGCGTGCGCTGGAAGTGTATCGCATGAAAGACAACAGCCGGGAATCGGTTTACACCAGCAAGTCCCTGCGTCTCACCGATCCCGCGCTGAACTATGACGGCACAAAAGTAGCATTCATCGGCGACGGGGCGCTGTATCAACTGGAGCTTTCCTCAGCGAAATGAGGAGGCCTCGGAAATTCGAAGCACAAAACAGGCGCGCCCCCGTTCGTACCGGGGGCGCTCCGCGTATTCGAAAGACTCTCCGCAGATTAAACCATAGCGGGGAGCACAGCTTGCAGGGCGCCGACCAGAATTTCGTTTTGCAATTCCGTGCCAATCGTGATTCGCAGGCAGTTCGGCAATCCAAAAGCCGCCAAGGGCCGGACAATGACTCCGCGCATCAGTAGTTGCTGATATAGCGACACAGCCTCTTCTTCGGAATGAAACTCGATCATGAAGAAGTTCGCCGCTGTATCAACATAGTGCAAGCCAAGGATCTCGAATTGTTCCGCAAGGTATTGCTTGCCGATGCGATTGACCTCGATGGTTCGGGCCAGAAAGTCAACGTCTTCGAGCGCTCCCAATCCCGCGGCCTCGGCGACGACGGACGGCTCGAAAGGCAATTTGACCTTGCGCACGTTTTCGCAGAGGACTTCATGGGCGAATCCATAGCCGATACGCAGCCCGGCGAGACCATAGCACTTTGAAAACGTTCGCAAGGTGATGACGTTGTCAAGGCGGTAGGCCATGGAGTCCGGGAAGTCGGGCTCGATTCGCGCGTATTCAAAATAGGCCTCGTCGAGAATCACCAGCGTGTGCTCGGGCACGCGCTTCATGAATCGCTCGAACTCCTGCCGCTTGAAATACGTGCCGGTAGGATTGTTCGGATTCGCGAGATAAATTATCTTCGTTTTCGGAGTAATCGCGCCGGCAATCGCATCGAGATCGAACGTGTATTCCCGCAGTGGGACCGTCTTCAGCGTCACACCGCGCGAGCGCGCGAGCACATAGAAGCCGATAAAGGTGCCTTGCGCAGTCAGCACTTCTTCATCATCACAAAGAAACGCGCGGATGATGTTCGACATGATGGCCTCGGACCCTGAACCGACGACGACATTTGCCGGTTTCACGCGGAACTGCTCGGCGAGCACGCGGCGGAGTTTCAGGCCGCCGTCAGGATAGACGTGAACATCATCGACGGACTTCAGCAAGCGGACGATTGCGCGAGGGGATGGTCCGAGCGGGTTTTCATTCGAGGCGAGTTTGATGACATTCTCGACGCCGAATTCGCGGCGGATCTCATCGGCAGAGCGACCCGGCTGATAAGGCACAAGGGTCTGAACATAGGGTGGGACTAAGGGCATACTTTCAGGTGGCTGCGGAGTGATTTCCGTGCGGGAGAGTGTTTCGTGAAACTGAGCGGGGCCGGCGCTTGCCGGCCCCGCGAACTATACTGTCGTGTCCGACTATTGTTCGTCGGTTAGGGAGAACTTTTGTAATCTCCGGTAGAGAGTTTCGCGGCTGACACCGAGGCGCCTCGCGGCTTTTGATTTGTTCCAGCCGGCCCAACTCAAGACATCGACCAGTTCCTGGCGCTGAGCATCGTAACGTGCCTGCCGGTTGATTTCCGAGTGCTTGTCTTGCGTCGCAAAATCGGCCCCGAGGTGCTGTACTCGCAAGACCGGACCGCGGCAATTCATGAAAGCGTTTTCCAGCACTTGGAACAACTCAGCGACATTGCCGGGCCACGAATGCCGCTGTAATGCGTCGCGGGCCTGATCGTCGATGCTGCAAATCTGCAAACCGAGACGGGCGTTTAATTCAACGCGCGCGGCTTCGACAACGGCATGAATATCCTCGCGACGCTCGCGGAGATGTGGAATGAATATCTTGATCTCCCTCAGCAGGTGATAGAGATCCTCATCAAACAACCCGCGCGCAACGACTTCAACCAGAGGACGGCGGTTGGAGACGATGACCCGCACATTGAGGCGTGGGGCGCGGCCGTCACCTCCCAGCTTGCCGGTCTTCAGGAGGTTCAGGAGCAACCGTTGACCTTCTTGAGGCAGGAGCGAGACCTCTTCAAAGAGCAGTGTGCCACCGTTGGCCAGTGCGATCTTGCCTTCTTGACCCGGCGATTCGCTGTTTTCGGCTTGTACACCAAGCAATTGGCCTTCCAGCACGTT
>CAZGVT010000371.1:0-2729 GCA_964529255.1 uncultured Alphaproteobacteria bacterium
GTCACCCTGTCCACACCAAACAACAGGCCAACCCAGTTACTTCTGAGTCGGCCTCCTACGACGAGCCAATCACCGTTTCATCACGTGCTGAAGCGCACCGAACAATTCCGGATAGCGGAACGTGAAGCCTGCGTCGGCAAACTTCTCCGGCACCGCCTTCGCTCCCATCACCACGATTCCGGCAAGCTCCTTCCCCAACACAAGATTCAGCACTGCTCGCGGCACGAGAAACCACGACGGCCGGCCAAGCACAAGACCCAATGCCCTGGAAAACTCGCGCATCCTAAGCGGCTGCGGTCCAACGGCATTGCACGGCCCTGAAAGCGACTCAGTGCGCAGCGCAAACTCGTACATCGAAAGCAGATCATCGAGTGTAATCCACGGCACGAATTGCTTCCCGTTGCCGAGTGGTCCGCCAAATCCAAGACGGAAAGGCAGCAACATCCGCTTCAGTGCGCCGCCGGCGGGATGTAATACCAATCCGGTGCGCAGATTCACGACTCGGATTCCCGCACTGACAGCGGGCTCACATGCCTGCTCCCAGGCTTCGGACAGCTCGGCAATGAAACCGTTTCCGCGAGGAGAAGCTTCGGTAACGAGTTTGCCTCCGCAATCTCCATAATAGCCGATGCCGGAGGCGCACAGCAGCACCTCCGGCATTTTCGGTATTGCAATTAAACTTTCACACAGTGCGCGCGTTGCGGGGACTCGACTTTCGTATACCGCGCGCGCATGGGCATCGCTCCACCGGCGACCGCCGATGTTGACTCCCGCGAGATGCACTACGGCATCACAGGGAGTCTCCATCGCTCGCGGATCCGTAATGCCTTTCAGCGGCTGCCAGGTCAACTCATCCGCACCGGTGTTTTCGCTACGAACGAGTCGGACTATCCGCATCCCCTGCGCCTTGAGCCTCAGCATGAGCGCACTGCCGATAAAACCCGACGCACCGCTCAGCCAGACGGTCATAGACTCACGAACCTTCCTTCTTCAGCTCGCGACCCTTGACAATCACGAAGGCGATGAGCGCAAAGACGAAGAACACGAGCAGCATCCAGGCAATGGACTGCATCGTGCCGATGACCGTGCGATAGAGTTCGAGAAACCAGCGCTCGGAAGTCAGTTCGATGATGGTCTGGTCTTCGCCGCGCGGAAATACGTAGCGCTCGATGTCCCATACACGCACGCCGCCGGAGATGCCCGTGACGAAGACCGCGAAGGTCAAATACTTGGCCCATGCGGTGTAAATTTCTTCCTGCACGAGGCGGTTGAGAATCTTCTGCACGGGAGCGCGGAAGACACGCGATAAAATCCAGCAGGTCACAAACGAAACGGCGAATGTGACGCCAAGTAGTGCGATAAACATGGTGATGTGCTCTTCCTATTCAAGAAGAAATTGAATCATGGCAAAGGCGCTGCCGTCAGGATCGTACAGCCAGAACATTTTCACCCCGGATTTCGAGATGATCTCGCCGACCTTGATCCCTTTCTGCTGTAACTCCTGCCGTTTGTGTTCGACATTGTCCGTGCGCAAAGCAACATACGCTCCGGTGGGGAGTGCCGGTGTGTAAGTCTCGTGCTCGCGAATCTCCCAGATCGCCAGCGGACAGCCGCAAAGCGAGCGGTATTGAATGATACGAAATTCGGGGTCACGGAATTCTTCCCGCAATCCCAAAACCCCGGAGTACCATTGAGCCGCCGTTTCCAGATTTTTCACCCGGATAACCGTGGCGAGTACGGTGGTATCCGATTCCGGAGGTCGTGTGGTTGTCGATTTCATTGCCGTTCAAGGCTCCTCGTCGAGGTTCTCTTTTCGGTCGTTCTTGCCCGATATCACCAGAACAATCTCACCCTTTGCGGGAGACGCTTCGTAATGCTCAAGTAACTTCGACAACGAATCGCGTCTCACCTCTTCAAACATCTTGGTCAACTCCCGCGCAACCGCGGCGGGCCGGTCTCCGAGAAATTGCAGCAGCTCATCGAGTGTCTTCAACAGGCGATGCGGACTCTCGTAGAGGACAATGGTTCTCGCCTCCCCGGCCAGCAGTTTCAGTCGCGTCTGCCTTCCCTTCTTGTGAGGCAGGAAGCCCTCGAACACGAAGCGGGCGGTCGGCAGTCCGGAGAGCACAAGCGCCATCAGCGCGGCATTGGCCCCGGGTACGGCGCTGACATCGAAACCGGCGTCAATGACCGCACGAACCAGTACCGTTCCCGGATCGGAAATGCCGGGCACTCCCGCATCACAAATATAGGCAACACACTTGCCCAAAGTCAACTGTTCCAGAACCCACGGCAATTTTGTGCGAAGATTGTGCGCACCGTAAGACGTGGCCGGTCGCGCGACGGCATGAGCAGTCAATAAAATCTGCGAGTGGCGTGTGTCTTCACAAAGTAACACATCCGCCGCGCGAATCGTCTCGATGGCCCGTTGCGAAACATCCTTCAGGTTGCCGATCGGTGTGGCCACCAACCAGAGTATGCCGGCGGGAGTTTTGGACGACGCACTCAGTTTTGACATGACGGGAGAGGACACAGCGGGGCTCGTGAGCCCCGCCGTGCTTTTACCTCGCTTAACTTACTCAGACTTACTCAATCACGCGACCGGTTGCCACTCCACTTCCTTCACCATTCGTGCCAGTGCGCGATGGAAAATTCCGAGACCTTCTTCAATTTCGGCCGCTGAGAGATTCAGCGGCGGTCGGAATCTGACCGAGCGCACGCCACTCGAA
>CAZGVT010000372.1:0-2721 GCA_964529255.1 uncultured Alphaproteobacteria bacterium
AACCGCCGACGCAAACGACAACCGACACGCAAGCGGGTGGCGGCCACGGCGAAGCAATTCAACTTCCATTTGGAGAAGATGCCTGGTTGCCGCTGTTTATCGTGCTCGCCGCTGCGATCATCGCGCTTTCCTTCGGCGCCTACTGGTGGAAGAAGACGATGGCGCAGGATCCGGGAAGTGAACGCATGAAGGGCGTTTCCAAGGCGATCCAGGAGGGTGCAATGGCCTATCTCGCGCGGCAGGTCAAGACGATGATCCCGCTCGTGATATTGATCGGCATTGGGCTCTTCTTCCTGTACCAAAGTCAGTATGCAACCATTCTTCCCGGCGAAGAGACCAAACTCGGCTTTGGTGTTGCGCTTGCTTTTCTGTTAGGTGTTGCCGCATCGTACTCTGCCGGTTACGTCGGCATGGGTGTCGCGGTGCGTGCGAATTTACGCGTAGCGAATGCCGCTCTTCGTTCGTTCAAGCAAGCGCTGGAAATCGCGTTTCAGGCGGGCGCGGTGTCGGGAATGTTCACCGTTGGATTGGGTTTGTTAGGCGCGACGATCACGTTCATGATCTTCCAAGAGAACGCGATGTTCGTGCTGGTTGGCTTCGGCTTCGGTGGATCGCTGGCCGCGCTGTTCATGCGTGTCGGCGGTGGTATTTTCACCAAGGCTGCGGACGTCGGCGCAGACCTCGTCGGTAAAGTCGAGGCGGGAATTCCCGAAGATGATCCACGCAATGCTGCGACCATCGCGGATAACGTCGGCGACAATGTCGGCGACTGCGCGGGTATGGCGGCGGACGTTTTTGAGTCCTATGAAGTCACGCTGGTCGCGGCGATGATCCTTGCCGCTGCCGTGGGAGGAACTTTACAATCGGCCGGTTTCGGCGGCATTATGCAACCAGGATCGTTTGCCGCTGTGTTCACCATGAAGCTCGTCATCTATGCGCTGCTCGCCCGTGCGGTCGGTGTGATTGCCTCCATTGCCGGAATTCTTGCAGTGAAAGGCAAGGACGATCCGAACATGAATCCGATGCATCCGATTAACGTCGGCGCGTATGTGTCGACGGGTATCGCTGCGCTGGGATTTCTTGTTGTGGCATGGTGGACGTTTTCGGATTTACCGGCAATTCCGATGGGGGCGGACAGGGACCTTGCTGCAATCGTAGGCAATTTCTGGGTCTATGCCTTCCTCGCAACGTTTTTCGGAATCGTGTTGACGGTGATTATCGGCAAGCTGACCGAGTACTTTACCGCGGCAGAAAAGAAACCGGTGACGGAGATCGCCACCTCTGCGAAGACCGGACCCGCAACGTTGATTCTCTCCGGATTCTCGGAAGGTCTGGAGTCATCCGTGTGGGCAATTGTCTCCATCGCCGCGACGATCTTCGGAGCCTACGCATTGTTCCATGATCCGGCAATGGCGGCTTACGCGATTGCGTTGACAGGTTTGGGACTGCTTGCGACGACGGGATATGTCCTTGCTGAAGATACCTTCGGGCCGATTTCCGACAATGCCAACGGGGTCTTTGAAATGTCGGGTGCGCTGAAAAATGCCGACGGCAGTGAAAATAAAGCGGCGCACAATATCGTTGCCCGTCTTGACATGGTCGGCAATACCACAAAGGCGCTCACGAAAGGATTTGCCATCGCCACGGCCGTAATCGCGGCGGTTGCGCTGTATCGCTCGTTCATCGACACCGTCGCCGTCGAGGACGCGGCGATTCTCACGACCGGAATTCAGGTCAACTTGCCGAACATCTTTATCGGCCTGTTGATCGGCGGCGCGATTCCGTTCCTGTTCAGCGCGTTCGCCATTCGTGCGGTGTCTCGCGCGGCGGTGCTGCTGGTCGAAGAAGTGCGTCGTCAGTTCAAGACCATTCCCGGAATCTGGGAATACACTGGCGTCGGCGAGAAAGGCAAGCCTGAATATGCGAAGTGTGTGGCCATTGCGACCGCAGCTGCGCAGAAAGAACTCTTGGGGCCGGGGCTGCTCGCGATCTTCGCACCGATTCTCGTCGGATTCTGGCTTGGCGCGTACGCACTTGGCGGATTTCTTGCCGGCTGTATACTTGCAGGCCAGCTCATGGCCGTATTCATGAGCAATGCCGGCGGTGCGTGGGACAATGCGAAAAAGAAAATTGAAGACGGTTATCTCGGCGGTAAGGGGAGCGAAGCGCATAAAGCCGGTGTCATCGGCGATACGGTTGGCGATCCGTTGAAGGACACGGCGGGTCCGGCTTTGAATCCGATGATCAAGGTGATGAATCTCGTGGCGATCTTGATTGCGCCGAGCACGGTGACCATGCACGGCGAACCGGGTGGCGTTGTGATTACTGTGATCGCCTTGATTATCCTTGCCGCGGCGGTCATGTTTTCCAAGCGCGGCGGGCTCGCCGTCGGCGGTGAAGAGACGCAAGCCGTGCAACGAGCGCACTAAGACATCCGGGCATACAACAATGAATATCGCCGCTGCAAGAATTTGCAGCGGCGATTTCATTTTAGGTCGGATTCAGCAATTGTCGCCGAGCGGCGTGCTCTCACGCCGCCGGAATCGAAGCTTACCACATTAATCTTGTCATCTTTTCGCCGTGGCATGTGTCTGCACATGCCCGGCAATGTGAATTAAGTTGAAGCTCGAATGTTCGACGAGCATGTTCTTAGCAAGATCGATTCGAGACCTTTGAATAGTCGTTTTGCGGGGCATGTGCCGCACATGCCGCCGCGGGAAA
>CAZGVT010000373.1:0-2703 GCA_964529255.1 uncultured Alphaproteobacteria bacterium
GACTTTCTGCGCTCGCCCGCCAAGTTTCGCGCGCTGGGAGCAAACATCCCCAAAGGAGTTCTCCTCGTAGGTCCTCCGGGAACCGGCAAAACGCTGCTTGCGCGCGCCGTAGCAGGCGAAGCCAAGGTCCCGTTCTTCTCAATTTCCGGATCGGATTTTGTCGAGATGTTCGTCGGTGTCGGCGCAGCCCGCGTGCGTGACCTGTTTCAGCAGGCGCAACAAAAGGCTCCCTGCATCGTGTTCATCGACGAGCTCGATGCGCTCGGCAAGGCACGCGGATCGAATCCCTGGGGCGGCCATGACGAACGCGAGCAAACTTTGAATGCGCTACTCGTGGAAATGGATGGCTTCGAGAGCAGCCGCGGTGTGATCATCATGGCGGCGACAAATCGCGCGGAAATCCTCGATATGGCGTTGCTTAGACCGGGACGCTTCGACCGTCAGGTCGTCGTTGACCCGCCCAATATTGACGGCCGCGAAGCGATTTTGCGGGTGCACATTGCCGGAAAGAAAGTCTCACCGGACGTCAATTTGCGAGTGATTGCTGCGCGCACCCCGGGATTTGCCGGAGCGGACTTGGCCAATGCAATCAACGAAGCCGCATTGCTCGCGGCGAGGCGCGGGAAAAAGGACATCGGTATGGAGGAACTTGAGGAAGCCGTTGATCGCGAAATGTCGGGCATCGAGCGACGCAGCCGGGTGTTAAAGCCGAAAGTCAAAGAAAAGATCGCCTACCACGAGTGCGGCCATGCCATCGTCGGGGCGAAGCTGACTCACACAGATCCTGTCCATCGTGTCTCGATCATTCCGCGGGGGGTTGCCATGTTGGGACATACGCTTTATCTGCCTACTGAGGATCAGTATCTCATCACACGGGAAGAGATCGTCGATCGCATCACCTCGGCACTCGGAGGTCGCGCGGCGGAGCAGATCGTCTATGGCGAGATCACCTCCGGTGCCTACAGCGATCTGCAGCAGGTAACCGCTATGGCGCGGGCAATGGTCATGGACTACGGCATGTCGGACAAGCTCGGTCAGGTTGTCTATCGGAGACGAAGCTCGCCCACGCGTGAGATGCCCTTTCCGATGCCGGAAGACTCCCACGGAGATAAAACGGCGGACATCATTGACCAGGAAATCAAGGAACTGATTGACGTGTGCTATCAAAAAGCGCTCAAGATACTGATCGACGATCGTGACTTGCTCGAGCGCATGGCTCGCGCGCTGCTTGAGGTCGAAGTGCTGGAAGGGGATAAACTTCGCGAGTTTCTCGGCGCCGAAAAAACCACTGACTTTTCGGCAGCGGCCGCCGAATCGGGAAAGCCCGAACCTGAGGCTTCCGCCACTACTGCTGAAACCGACGAAAAGGTTGACGGCAATCCCCGCATTGACACACGCGCATGAGCAGCCTACTGCGCAACCCGGTGCACATCTTCCCGCTACTGAGACTACGTTCTTACCCCAAGTTGTTGGTTTCTAATATCCGTCGGAGTTCCGTCAATCCGGGCACACGTGTTGCTTGCTTTCAACCGGAAAGCTCCGGAGAATGAAAATGAAAGCGCTTCTTAGCCTCGCGATGTGTCTGCTCATCTGTTCATGCGGATGGGCACAGTCGAGCAACTCGACGATCAACTTCAACCTTGTTCAGGTCAATCAGTACGCAGGTCAGGATCAAGCAACTGCTGATCTCCAGACGCCGGGTCCGCGTGTGGTCGTGGATCCGAATAGTCCGAACGCGGTGTCCATACTGCGGCAGATGAATAGTCAAAAAACCGGCCCCGGAGTCGTTACGCGGGGTCCGCTGTTGTCCATTGATATTAAGTACCGCAGTTCGGACTTTGCTGACATTCCATGGGAGTCAAGCCGCGTGTTCGTAGCAACGTCGGGGCAGGATTCGTTCCTGGTCAGGTCTTCCATGACCGGCTGCCCGGGCACCGAAGTGCGTCCGTCAGTATCCGTCGCGTTCCCATCCGGTGGCGGTTGGAGTTTTCCGCCCATCAGATTCGGCCCGCTCACCGAATCCACGATTTGCGCCTTGGGCCATGACCAACAACTGGAAGTAAGCGTTGTCGGCAATCAGGCGCCGCGTGTCCGGCTTCTCAGCATGAGATAACAGTTCACGATGCCCTTGTGAAGAACAGCCGCGGTCAGTCAATGACCACGGCTGTTCTCATTTCCGCAACGGATGAATTCGGACGTCTACTTAATGCCGATAAGAATCGTTCCCAAGACGATCATCAACGCCCCGGCAAGATTGCGAAACAAGTCGGCTCCAATCGGAAACTCGCGAAACAACACGATTGCCAATAGAAACGCAACCAGTGTATTTGTGTTGTAAACCGGCACAAGTTGACTGATATTCGTCGCCGGATTTCTTAGTGCCATCAGAATCAAAAGTGTCGCAAATCCATTTGCCACACCGATCGGGAGTGCCACACTCGCGACACCTAACGTACTCTCTCCGGCGCCGGGGACCCAAAGCCGCGTTCCAATCCAACCCATACAAGCTATGCCGAGCCCCAACCCGATAAGTGTCCACGATGCCGCTCCATTCAAATAGCGCGCTTCAATCAAGTACTTAAAACTGACCGCACATAATCCGTACAGTATGGAAGCGATCAGCCCGCTTGCAAACCAATGCAAGTTCATTTCAGAGTCACACGTCGTAGATCTGTGCGCGCACCGCGACCGACTTCCCACTTC
>CAZGVT010000374.1:0-2661 GCA_964529255.1 uncultured Alphaproteobacteria bacterium
GATAGCAGATGTGGAGATCGAGGTTCTCATCTACGGCAACAGTGAAGGCCATGGGCGCAACATCATCTCCTGTGGTGATAGCAGTTCCTGCGCCCGATGTGAAGTTTCCGTCGAGGGCGGAAATCATGTTGTAGCGCAACTGCGCCTGATCTGTGCCATAAGTTTCCGTTCCGGTACCGGCCCAGAAAATCCAGATTGCTTCGTCAACCAAGGCAATTTGCGGAAGCGGGAAAGCTTCGCCGCGTCCACCGCCATCCGAAACGAATCCGGCCGCAGTTGTCACCGGATCCGGCGTACCAGCAGTGAAGCCGCCGGTCTCAAAGCTGCCCCAAACAGCACCGTTGAAATGCAGATAACTGACGTCTGACGGCGTCGCGGCATCGGACACATAGGCGATATAGATGCGGCCCACGTTATCCATGACGGCATGAGGCGCAGAGAAGCCCGCGCCACCGCCGCTCGCGATCAAATTCGCGGCGCCCCATGAACCGTTATAGACCCGGTGATAAACGTCATCATCACCGGACCAGATCAAGTGAACATTGTCGGAAGGATCAACCAGTAGATTGCAGTAGCGGTTGTCGGCGACGGTCGAAGGAGTCAAAGCCGTCGTCAATTCGATGCCTGCAGACCAGCTAATCCCATCCGATGAAACACTGTGATAAAGATGGCGGTCTCCGCTGCCATTCACCGCTTCATAAACCACGTGCAAATTGCCGTTGCTTTCAATCGCAATGCGCGGACGATCATGCACACCGGTCAAGGTTGACGGCGAAATCGTGACGGGAGTGGACCAGGATTGACCGTAATCATCGCTAAAGCTATAGGCCGTTCCGGGATCGGCCGAATTGGAGGTCATCACCATGTGCAGCCGACCTGTGGCCACTTCATAGGCAAGATCAACCTCCTGCGCATTGGGAGCGGCAACGCCATTCATTGCAGATGACGTATCAAAACTGAACGTGATGCGATAGTCATGTCCGAGAAATGTATTCTGATTGGTGATGCTCTCGGTGAGCGTGGAATTCGCCGCGCCGGAGGGTGTTCCTTCGGCAACGCTTCCATCCACATTCACGTCGGTCTCAACCATCTCCACGTCGTACGGTCTTCCCAATTCACCCGGATAGGTGTCCACGTGGGTGAAATCTCCTCCTGCGCCTATAGCAGTGAGTTCGTAGCTTGCCAAAGCCCCGTTTCCGTTGGAGAGTCCGTTGACCAGATAAGCATCCACCACAGCGCCGAGTCGAACAGAGGCGTTAATTGCCAAACCTGTGAGGTCGGTCATCGAGGGATCGGTTGCCGAAGTCGCTTCATTGAGCTGCAACGGAATATCGGTCGGGGCCGTCTGATAGAGCACGTAATCGAGGTCGCCGATTCCGGTCGAGCCGGGGGGATTCGCGTAAGCGTATTCAACGCGCACACTGTCGGTCGGCTGCAAAGCCCAACCCAATGGAAGCGTCGCAACTCCGCCCGTGTTCGGCACACCGGAATACACGATAGTGTAAACGGAATCAGCGGCGCCGTAACCGGTCAACGAGTTTACGCGGGTAAAGAACTGGCCGTTGATCCAGATGCGCTCGCTTCCCGCAAGCACTTCACCAAGTGAAAATTTGATGGCCCTCCCGCCATAGTTTCCCTGAACCGGTGTCGTGCTGTCGAAAAGAGCTTCGACATTCCAGCCGGCATTGGCCGAGAACACCTGAACGCGCCGGTGGTCGTGATCAACGACAAAGGCGACCGGTGAGTCAGCTGATCCGTAAAGCTCGACCGCGCTGGGTGAGGAGAACGGAGTGCTGTAAAGCGGCAGCGGGCTGTTCACCATATAATCAAGATAGGCCAGTGAATCCGCTGTCAAACCGTGACGCACGTGGAAATACGGGCCGTTCCATTCGAGGAACGAACGATAGGTTGACGCGGCCTGTGTATTTGTCCACACAAGACCCGTCAGCAGCACCGCGTGCAAAAGATTACGCCAAGTATGCATGATAGTCTCCCAATCTTCCGGCTTCCAAACCGGCTATTGTGAATGAAATCTTACTCATATTAAGGAAGGACCGTGATAGTTCCAGTGCGCAAACTGCATGAGCGCATTTGCGCGAACATATCGAGCCCGAATGTCGAATCCGCATCAAGCGCAGCCCCCGCCGAGCCCGGTGATAGTCCTCGAAGCTCCAACATCGCAACAACACCATCGCCATCGGCATCTGTCCCGGTACGATCGTTTCCGTTGTAAGTAATCACCCAAGTCATTGCGTTGGTAGCTTCCCCAATACCATTATGAATGTCGCGGAAAAAATTGAAACCGTTATTCTCGGTGTAAAACGGGCCCTCATGGACGCCGACGATTTCCACATTGCCTTCCGCAAAGTTAATCCGGTATTGCAGCGCGGCCAGATCTTCGGCAGCCTCAAGGTGAACGGGCACCAGAACCGTGTCACCCAGAACAATTTGTGTTGAAGGCAGCCAGAGTATCAATCGCGCGGCCGTTGCGAACATGCTGTCCGGCCCAAATCCGCGCAATCCGTCGGCGTCAACCGCCTCGGGTCGCAGCGCGTAGATGGTTGAAGAGGTCAAGTGAGTCAACGTGACTTCGTGATCCATCCGCAAACCGCTCACCGTGGTCGAATCTGAAATCGCTCCGACTCCGTAATAAAGAACAGT
>CAZGVT010000375.1:0-2659 GCA_964529255.1 uncultured Alphaproteobacteria bacterium
ATTTACGAATTTTCGGCGGCAACCGCAATTCCCTACCATAGCCAGTAGGTAATACCGATTCCGGCCTGTAAACGAGCTTCGGTGTCCGGTGCAACCTGAAGAGCAGGTGCAAGTTCAATCCACGTATCAATATAGGAGTGTGGCCAATGATACTTCACCCCGACTGGCACTCGGACCCCAAATGTTCCTCCTTCGTTTTCCGGTAAGGCCAAGTAGGCACCCAGCCCGTAAGTCCATTTCCATTCCCGGGGGGCATCAAGGATGTAATCATAAATTTGGTAGTCTCCGATTACCTGAACCCAGTCACTCCACGACCAGGCAACGGTAAGGTCGACGGCGGACCGTGAACTCCAGAACACCTGTCCGTTTATCCCCGAAGGCTCGCCGAGGAGAAGCCCAATGGCTGCCTCTTGGCGGTCCTTCGCATAAACGCTGTACTGCCCTCCGATTACTGTAAATATCAAGAGTGCGCATCCGACAATCGATTTCATGGTCAATCTCATATCTTGGGTCGCTTCCATTTGTGTGATCCTGCCAAGTAAACCCCCGTAATTAAAATCGGTTCCACACGGGTGGACAGAATGCGTAGTGGGTGTTGCCCGGTCGCGGCAGCAGTTGCCGTTGGCCCTCTTAAACAAGCGATTTTCTCTTGATTTTGCAAGAGTAAAAGAGTTTTCGTTACCCGCCACTGCATCGCAAACTACGTGGAGAAGAGTTTGCCTGACTGGTGAACGACCGTGTTACGAATCGCTTCTGGAAATCTACCCATCTGTGCACCATTCGCACGGCAGGCATGTAGGAATGTTGACCTCCCAAGAACCAACATTTGACTCTTATTGATTAGAGTCGTATAATTCGACGACGGTTGCCTGGAGTGTGACCTGTTCTTGATTTGACAATTATTGCTCATGAGACCCCAAGCGGACTTTTCAAGGAGAACGTTAAAATGACCAAAAATCTGATTTTGTGTCTGGCTCTCGTCTGCTTCTTCGTGCAGGCCTTTGCTGTGACGGAACCGATTCGCGTTCAACCTGTCTCCGTCTCGTCTGTGCCACAGCCACTGCTGGCACCGGCAGCCGGGACCGACCAGAGCGTCCAACTGGTCAACAAGGTGAACAACGGCAGCTTATCCAATGTTATCCATGCTACGGGAACACCAGAAGGTAATTTAAACCACTTCGCAAGCACATTTGAGAGACCTCTGAATCGTTCTCTCTACACCGAGCCGCTGCCGATGTACCATGACGCGGGCGCCATCAGCTTTACGGAGCGGATGAGGAGCCCACTGGACCTGCCGCTTTGCACACTGATCACTTCGGATGACACACTCTCGTACTACACTGGGATCGTGGCCGGAGACGCTTACAAGATTTGGATCGATCCGGCGGATTGCGCCTGCGGCACGACCTATCCCTACAGAATAGACTCGGTGTGCATCCAATTGGTCCAGGACGACGGTTCTCCCGCTGACACCGTGCTGATCGGCGTTGACATTGAGTGCGCGTTCGGCGGGTTGAATGATCCTTGCGAAGGTCCCGGTTTCGAGCGGTGCGGCGCGATTTATTCGGTTGCCCTTCCCGCCGAGACTCAAAATGACACGCTCAGTGTATACACCGTATATTTGCCACTGGATACGTGCCGTGTTGACGGGCCGTTCTTTGTCGGCCTGTTCCATTTCGGGCACACACTTGCGGACACTTTCTTCCATCCGGTGATAGCGTTTGCCGATGATACCCCGCAAGCGGCCGCATGTGAAGTGTACACGAACTTGCTGGGTGGCGGTTGGTCGTCATGGGCGGACACATGGCTCGATCCAGATCCGGGTGTTCCCGAAATTGCGGTCTTTGGTGAGTGCGACAATTCCGGACCCGGCGAGGTTGTTCCGTGCCCGGTTGAGTGTGCGCATCAACGGATCAATCCTGATCGTACGCTGGCCTATTACAACACCGGCACGACCGGAATCTGGCAATTCTACGATCTTGCAGAAGTCACGTTGGTCGACTACCCGTACCACATTACGCAGATCGATTTCAGCATGTACTATGACACGACGGGGACGACCACAGACACGACCGACTTCATCATCTGGTACGGCTGCCCGAATAACGGCAATATCTGCTGCGTACCAATGGACGTCTTGTGCGCCGGGACAATCTCGATTGTTCGCACGAACACAGGCGACAACGTATTTCTTCCGCTCATACTGGACTTGACCGCAATGGAGTGCTGCCTGACCGCGGACTTCTTCGTCGGCATCGCGATCCTCCGTCACACGGGTACGGCGGCCTCGATTCCGAAGTTCCTGTTCTCGAACCGCGTGACTGAGCAGGGGATTGGCAATGATATTCCGTCGTGCCACCAGTGGGGCTTCAATGGTGCCTACTACTCCTTCCCGTCCGGGGCGCAGTTGGGCTGGGCGGACATCGTGATCACGGGCGAGTGCGGCAATTGCCCGAATGAAATCACGCCATCAGCCTGTACGGCGAATGGCCTGAATTGTGCCGGCGCACAGCAGTTCTCCTGCTCGCCGAATCCCATCGTTCTGGCCGGCCAGAGCACGGTAGGCGGCGGCGACAATGCGAATCTGTATTGCTGCCAGCCGTGGGATGAGACCGGACCCGAGAGAGTGTACCAGTTGAACGGCGTGCCGAATCTTGGT
>CAZGVT010000376.1:0-2639 GCA_964529255.1 uncultured Alphaproteobacteria bacterium
CTGGAGCAGTGCGATCTGCCCCTGACGGGTCAGGGCGTGGTCAACATGATCATCCAGTGGCGTGCGATCCTTTCCAAGCAGCGCGACATTGATCCCCTTGAGGGATCGTGATGCCATCGCCGCCTCGATCAAGTTCTGGGAACGACCTGAAGTTGAGAGCAGGAAGAGCACGTCACCGGGTATGAGAAGCGCCTCGACCTGTCGCGCGAACACTTGATCAAATCCAAAGTCATTTGCGCACGCGGTGAGCAACGCAGGATCGGAAGCCAATGCGATAGCGGCAAGCGCCGGGCGATTCCGTTTTGCGGAGAGCCGCACGACGAATTCCGTGGCAAGGTGATGCGACTCCGCTGCCGATCCTCCATTGCCGCAGAAAAGCAGTTTGCCGCCGTTTTTCAGCGTACGCGCACTTAGATCCGCGATGGCTGCTAACTCTGTAAATAAGGCGGGGAATTGGCTATGCATGGCCGCCGCATCGTTCAGCGCGGCCTGCAATTTTTCGACGCCCACGACGAGACGTGATTCCTTTGTTTCGTTCAACATATTCATTTAAGATAGCCCGCCAATATTCCGGGCGCTTCGGCTACTACCGTCGGCAGTGCGCTCACGTCCTTGCCGCCGGCGGTCGCAAGGTGAGGCTTGCCACCACCTCCACCTTGCAGTTTTTTGCCGAGTTCCTTCACAATGGCAACCGCATCGACACCTTTCTTCACAAGGTCCGGAGTCACCGTCACAACGAGCGCAGGTTTCCCTTCAATGACAGCCGCGAGTACGGCCACCCCCGAGCCAAGCAGTTCGCGCAATGAGTCGCCCATCTCCTTCATTTGATCCAGATGAGAAGCGCTGACTTCTGCAGCAACAACTCTGGCTCCGTTGATACTTGCGGCCACTTCGGCGAGCTGCTGCATCTGCGAACGCGCCGTAAGGGCTCTGAGTTGCTCCAGCTCCTTTTGCAGTTTGCGCTTCTCGTCGAGTAATTTCTTCAGCTTTTCGAGTGGATCGGAACCTTCACTGCCGAGTTCGAGTGTGAAATCTTCGACTTTGTTTCGCCTCTCGATCAGATATTTGAGCGCGACATCTCCGGTGAGCGCATCAATCCGGCGAATGCCGGCGGCCGCTGAAGTTTCCGCCCGGATGGCGAACACACCGATATCGCCGGTGCGTTTCACGTGGCAGCCGCCGCATAATTCGCGTGAGACCAGTGTGTTTTCATCGGCAATTTCGATCATGCGCACTTCATCGCCGTATTTTTCGCCGAACAGCGCCATCGCTCCGAGTTCCTGCGCCCTCTTCAGCGGCATGATTTTCGGCGTGACCGGATAATTTCCGCGTATCGACTCGTTAACCATTGCCTCGATCTGCGCAAGCTCATCGGGAGTCGGCTTCTCGAAGTGCGTGTAATCAAACCGCAGATAGTCCGGTCCGACATAGGACCCGGCCTGGTGCACGTGCTCGCCAAGTGTTTTTCTCAGCGCGGCGTGGAGCAGGTGCGTTGCCGTATGGTTGTATTGCGTGGGAATACGATGCTGGGCGGAGACGCGAAACACGGCCTTCGCAAACTTCTCAATGTGCAGACCATTTGTGGTACCGGAACGGTCGACAGTGTCCCTGTGCTCGACCGGAACCGCCGCATGGACGATTGCGCTCCCGGACTTAAGTAATCGTTCAACGTTGAAGCTCAACGCGGAATTGGAACCGGCCACGAGGTCAATAGTGCCCTTATCGGACACCTGACCACCGGACTCGATATAAAATGGAGTCTGCGGCGGTGCTATGAGCAGCTCATTCCCCTGGAGTTCAAACGCGATTTCGGACGCGGGAACTTCCACTTCCAAACGGTCATACCCGACAAAGTCGGTATTGCGCTCGGTGTTGAAAGACAGTGCTGCACTCTCGCTCACTTTAAAGGTTCCCGCCGCCCTCGCCGTTTCCTTCTGACGCTTCATCGCCTCATCAAATCCGCTCTGATCGACCGTCAGGTTTTCTTCGCGGGCCATAAGTTGAGTCAGATCGAGCGGAAAGCCGAATGTGTCGTAGAGCTTGAAAGCGTCCTCGCCGGGGATTTCACTCTTGCCCGCCTTTTTGGTATCTGCGACTACGTGCGAAAAAATGTCGAGTCCACGGTCAAGGGTCTTGCCGAAGTGTTCTTCTTCGGCATGAAGCACGCGCGAAACGTGCACGTGGCGCTCTTTCAATTCAGGGAATTGGTCGCCCATCGTGTCGACCAATACAGGGACGAGTTTGTGCAAGAACGGCTCGTGCATTTCGAGCTTTCTGCCGAAGCGCGCCGCTCTCCGCAAAATTCTCCTCAGGACATAGCCGCGACCCTCGTTGCCGGGCATGGCGCCGTCGGCAATCGCGAAAGTCAGACAGCGCAGATGGTCAGCAATGACGCGATGCGGAATGACCCCGTCACCATAAGGCCTGCCGGACAAGTCCGCAACGGCGCGTATGATAGGTTGAAACAGGTCGGTTTCGTAATTCGCTTTCTTGTCCGACAATACGGTTGTGAGCCGCTCGAGGCCCGCTCCGGTGTCCACGTGCTTCGACGGAAGCGGCAACAATTTGCCGTCAGGTTGTGCATCATACTGAATGAAGACAAGATTCCAAAGTTCAAGATACCGCGGCGACCCGCTATT
>CAZGVT010000377.1:0-2639 GCA_964529255.1 uncultured Alphaproteobacteria bacterium
GTCTATGAAAAACCCGCCTCCGCCATCGGCGCGGTGACAACCAATCGCGTGCACGTTCTCCTTCAACTCGAGGAATACATCGGTGCGGGAGATCGCGCCCGTTTGGAGAACGCCGGTATTCAACTGCTTTCCTATTTCCCCGATCGCGCCTACGCTGCATCGATCCCGACCGATCTCGACATGTCCGGACTTGCTGCTCTCGGAGTACGCCATGTTTCTCCGCTTCACGCCGAATACAAACTCAGCCCGCGCGTAAGTGATCAGCGTTTTGGCCCGTGGAGCGCCTACAAGGACGGGCGGCGAATTCTTGCGGTTGAGATTCAGCCGGATGTCAAGCTCGACGACGCGGCGGCGATTCTGACGGATGCAGGGTGTGAAGTCGGACATCGTTTCGTTGGAGCGCACACCCTGCTGGTGGCGATCGACCCCGCGAAAGCCTACGAGATCGCCTCGCTGGATGTTGTTGGCTTCATCGACGAGTCTCCACCGCCGATGGATACTGTTAACGACGTGGTCCGCCAGCGGCTGCACGTGAATGAAGTACAGACCGCTCCGCACAACTTGAGCGGTGACGGAGTGACGATTCTTGTCTACGACGGCGGCATGGTGGACAGTACGCACCCCGATTTCGGCGATCGCGTTCACTGGAACGAAACCGCCACTGTGGGTGACCATCCGACTCACGTAGCCGGAACGGTGGGCGGTGACGGCACGAACAGCGGCGGCAACTACCGGGGCATGGCTCCGGCCGCAACCATCATCAGTGGTCAATACGATCTCTGCGTGCCTTACTGTTTGTACGAAAGTCCCAATGATTTTGAGGCGGACTACTCCCGCGCACGTTCAGTATTCGGAATCGAACTTACCACCAACTCCATTGGCGCAAATGTCAGCTCGAACGGCTATGACTGTGAATGGCTTGGTGATTATGAGACCACATCGCGCCTGCTGGATGGTTTTGCGCGCAATCTCCTGGGTACACCGCTGATCATGTGCTTCGCGGCCGGCAACGAGCGCAATGACCCCGGCTGCGCGATGACTTCCTATCGGTGCATCTCAGTCCCGGCCGGCGCTAAGAATATCATTACCTGCGGCGCATCTACATCGACTGACGCAAGCGCATCATTCACTTCCTGGGGACCGACCGATGACGGCCGCATCAAACCCGAAGTCATGGCGACGGGCGTCAGTGTTACGTCTACGCTTCCCGGTGGCGGCTATGGAGACATGGACGGGACCTCGATGGCGACCCCGGCAACTTCGGGAACTGTCTGCCTCCTGTTGCAGCGTTGGCATCAGTTATTCCCCGGCGCGCCCGATCCACTTCCCGAGACGATGAAGGCGATTCTGATAAATTCCACAACCGACAATGGCCCTATCGGAGTCGATTATCAAACCGGTTTCGGAATGGTGAACGCTCTTGAAGCAGTTCAGAACATGAACCTTGGCGGCATTCTCGAGAGTTCGCTGGAAGCAGGAGAGACCTTCACCCGCAGCTTCACCGTTCCCGCTAATCTCGGTGTGCTGGATATCAGTATCGCATGGAGCGATGTTCCTGCCGCCGGCAATGTGATTCCCACACTGGTAAACGACCTGGATCTGCGATTGCACGATCCGTCCGGCGCCGAACACATGCCGTGGAGATTGCTGTCAACGAATCCGGGATCTCCTGCCGGGCGAGGCGATGATTCGATCAACGTCTGCGAGCGCGTTAACGTGCCGTCGCCGGTTGCCGGTCAATGGACTCTGACAGTCACAGGAAACTTGAACGGCAGTGAGTCGCAGACTTTCGGGATGTGCGGTAACGTTACGCTGACAGGCGTCTGGGCCTCCATTTCCGGTCAAGTCAGGAATGCAAACAACGCACAAGGCATTCCCGGCCGAGTGGATGTCGTCGGCGAAGGCGTGGCTGATCTCACCGACGCGAGCGGAAACTACCTGATCTCTGCAGCCGGCAATACTACCTATAATGTGCATGCGGTGGCTTACGGATTTGTCCCGCAGCAGCAATCGGTGACTGTGACCAACGGCAACACGACGGCGAATTTTTCGCTCTCCACGGCACAAAACGGCACATTGAACGGCACGGTGACCAATCAGTTCAACACTCCTTTACAGGGTGCGGTGATTAGCTATGTGTTCCCGAATGCCACGATTGCGAACGACACAACCAATGCGACCGGGCAATTCACTCGCGCACTTCCCGGCGCGAATAGCTATGAGGTGCGAGCAAGTTTTGGGGCAAGCTCCATCTCTGCGACTCTGGTCATCCCCGAAGGCGGACAGATTAATCATTCATTTGTGATCAATGATCCGCGCTATGCTCCGGCGGGTCCGGATAACTACGGCTACCTTGCCTACGAAATCAATGATCCGGGTTTAAGCGCAGAGTACGACTGGCTTGAAATCAGCCCGACTATCGGTGGTCCCGGAACCGCAATCGGACCGGCGGCAGGCAATGATTGGGTGCTCGATATTACCGCACCATTCGCAGTTTCGTTCTATGGAGAATCATCGACGACGTTGCGAGTCAGCGCGGACGGCTGGGTGCAAGTCGGTGCCGGTGCAAACGGCGCTCAACCCTACGCCAACCAACCGATTCCCGCCGCGGGAGATCCAAACGCGATCATCTGCGTTTT
>CAZGVT010000378.1:0-2634 GCA_964529255.1 uncultured Alphaproteobacteria bacterium
AGCTTCTCGCAGACTCTGACGACTGCCGGAATTTACGAATATGCAGTCGCCGCGCGTGACAACAACGTTTCGACCCCCGTCGAATCCGAAATGAGTGAAGGCATCACACTGCTTTACGGCGCGCTGCCCCCGACGGGTCTCGGCGCGAATGGCAACTATGATGATCGTATCGTGTTGAGCTGGTTCCCGCCGGGAACTCCGCCGGAATTCGAACTTTCGTATGACGACGGCACGAATGAAGTGCAAGGTATCGCATGGTGGGGCGGCGCTCCGACTTTCGGATGGATGGTCGCCAAGTTCCAGACTGCCGCGGGTCCGGCAACCGTTACGCGCGTGAAGCCCTTCTGGAGCGATGACGCGCAAGTGCCGTTTGATGTCGCCGTCGAAGTTGCAGTATTCGCCGATGCGGGTGGCGTTCCGAGCTTTGAGCCTCTCGGTGTGACGAACTTCCAGAAGGCAAATCCCGGCGATTTCCAGGACATTGAGTTGGTGGATCCGGTGACTGTTCCGGACGGAATCGCATGGGTCGGTGTGCGTCAGATCGGCGCCAATCCGCTCGGTCTCGGCGGCGACAATGACTCGCCGTTCATCAATGGCACGTTCAAGTACAGCTTTGATGCAACTGCATGGACGGCGTTTGAACCCGGTCTGTTGACGATTCCGATGCTTCGTTGCTTCGCGATCGGTCAATTCGGTGGCCTCGTGGAACTCGAGCCCGCGCCGGTTGAAATCACGTCAGATGACCTTCCCTATCAGACCGTTGTGTCCAAGTCCGGAAGCAAGGTGTCGTCCGTGACTCTCATGAATGAGAGCGCGATGACTTCCTCCGCAACGCCTGATCTCCTGAGTTCGCTCATTGCACGCGGCGCGAGCGCGGTTGCTCCGCATATGCCGAACATCAATTCGACGGGCGGCGAAGTTCGCACCCCCGATGGCGCGCTGGACGACGTCGTGAACTACCGTGTCTATCGCGGCGGCACACAGATCGGAACCGTTCCGTTTGGAACGAACACCTATACCGACCTGAACCGCGTCGAGAACACCAATTACGTCTATACCGTTACTGCAGTGTATGATAACGGCGCCGAGTCTGATCCGGTTGGCCCGCTCACGGCAATGTGCAATATGGAGCCTGCCGCACCGACCAACTTGACGGCAAACTCGAGCGGCACAACGCAGATGGTTTTGGCTTGGGCTGCTCCGACCCAGAATGCCGACGCAACGCCGCTTGTGGACCTTGCAAACTACAGAGTCTATCGTGACGGCACGATGATCGCCACTGTTCCGGCAGGCACGACAACCTACATTGACACGCCTCCGGTGAATGATCAAATCTACACATGGACTGTCACGGCAATTGACGAAGTCCCGAATGAGTCCGCTCCCTCTAACGACGCCATCGCCGCTGTCGTTAGCCCGTGGGAACCCATGGATTGCGACTGGGTGGATATCACCGGAAACGGAACCGTTGTGGTCAACGGCGACGACATGAACTCCGGACTCATGGCCCTGCCGTGGGAGTTTGAATTCTATGGAACCACCTACACTCAGTTCAGTATCTGTTCCAACGGCTGGATATCTTTCACGAGCACATCCAACAGCCTCGGTGGAACAATTCCGAGCGTCGCGGAACCGAATGCCGCTATCTACGGCATGTATATGGACCTGAACCCGGCCTCCGGAGGCGATGTCTATATGTACGATGACGTGGCCAATGATCGCTTGATTGTTTCTTGGGTTGATGTCCCGCAATACGCAAATCCCACAAACCTCTTTTCTTTCCAGATCATTCTCGAACCGCCGACGGCAGTCTATATCTCGTACCTCTTGGTCACTAATCCGACCGGAGTCGTCGGCGTTGAGAATGCAGACGGTAGTGACGCGATTGCCCTCTGGCAGGGCGGAGCCGGTCCGTTCACGCCTGCAAACAATACGTGTGTTGGCTTCTGGGCTGGTCCATCCGGTGCAATCTCCGGCTTGATTCGTGAGTTCGGTACCAACACGCCGATTCAAGGCGCCTCGGCTTGGGTTGCTGAAGATCCTTCCAATGTCGCGCAGAGCGACGCCACCGGAACCTTCTTGCTCGAAGTCGAACCCGGCACTTATGAACTCCACGTCTTCAAGCAGGGCTACTGCGAGCAGGTCTTCACCGGTGTGCAGGTGGATGACGGCGGCACGACGACTCGCAATGCAAGTCTCCGTCAACCCAACGCGCAGTTCAGTGTCAGCACGTTGAACTTGTTCTGCACGGTTGGTGACGACGCCTTCTCCGCTTTCGAAATCACGAATCCGGCGCCTGCAACTTGCGAAGTCAGCTACACCGTTACCAGCAGTCAAGCGTGGCTGACCGCGTCGCCCAACGAAGGTGACGTTCTGGCCAACCAATCGCAAGTTATCGCCGTGACTGCTGATGTCTCCGGTTTCGCAATCGGTGACTACAACGCGACGATCACGGTCAATCACAACGACACGAACAATCCGTACACGATTCCGGTGATTGTCTCTGTGGGTGTGCCCGCAAGTGATTCACCGGAATTGCCGACGGAATTCGCGCTCCATGCGAACTACCCGAACCCGTTCAACGCCACGACGGCGCTCAGCTTCGACGTTCCGAATGAATCACATGTTGAACTC
>CAZGVT010000379.1:0-2632 GCA_964529255.1 uncultured Alphaproteobacteria bacterium
GACCGCCTTCCTTGAGAAGCGCAAACCGCAGTGGGCGAGTTCGTAGCCGTGTTCAAGAAAATACTCATTGCCAATCGCGGCGAGATCGCGGTAAGAGTCATGTGCACGGCCCGTGAGATGGGTATCCGGACTGTGGCAGTATTCAGCGAAGCTGACCGGCAAGCGAGGCACGTTGAAGTTGCCGACGAAGCATATCTCATCGGACCTGCTCCGGCGGTTGACAGCTACTTGAGAATCGACCGTGTGCTCGATGCGGCGAGGAAGTCCGGAGCAGAATGCATACATCCAGGCTATGGATTCTTGTCGGAGAATCCTGCATTCTCAGCGGCAGTCACGGAGGCTGGCCTGACATTCATTGGCCCGCCCGCGGACGCGATGCGCAAGCTGGGAAATAAGATCGAATCACGCAAACTCGCTCAAAGCGTCGGCGCGCCGGTTACTCCCGGTGCCACATTCGATCAGCCTGCACCGGAGAAGGTCCGTCGCGAGGCAGACCGTATCGGCTATCCGGTCCTGATCAAAGCGGCGGCCGGTGGTGGCGGGAAAGGCATGCGGGTGGTTGCCGATCCCAAGGATCTTGAGGCCGCAATTGAAGGAGCGATGCGCGAGGCGAGTTCCGCATTTGGTGATCCGACCGTATACCTGGAGAAATACCTCCCGCGGCCGCGCCACATTGAATTCCAGATTTTCTGCGACAATCACGGCAACGCCGTCTATCTCGGCGAACGCGAATGTTCGATTCAGCGCCGGCACCAGAAGATCATCGAAGAATCTCCTTCGCCGGTAATGACGACGGAACTTCGTTCACGCATGGGTGCCGCTGCTGTGAAAGTTGCGCTGGCGGCGGGTTATCGCAATGCGGGCACCGTCGAAATGCTGCTGGACGGAGAGAATTACTACTTCCTCGAAGTGAACGCCCGGCTGCAAGTCGAGCACCCGGTCACTGAAATGTGTACCGGCGAGGACTTGGTCAAGTGGCAAATGCTGGTCGCAGCAGGGGAGAGGCTGCCGAAACTGCAGGCGGAAATCCAGCCGCGCGGACATGCGATTGAATGCAGGATATACGCCGAGGATCCCGCCGACGGATTCTTGCCCTCATCCGGGCGAATCGTCGCCCTTGAGGAGCCTCACATCCCGGGAGTACGCATCGATTCCGGGATACGCCAGGGAACGGAGGTTTCGGTGTTCTACGATCCGATTCTCTCAAAGGTCATTGCGTGGAGTACCACACGCGCTGAGGCGATTGCAAAAATGCGCGCGGCACTCGACCAATATGTGCTCTTGGGTGTTGCCAATCCTTTTCCGTTCCTCCGAGATATCCTGGACCACCCGGCCTTCGCCACGGGCGAACTGAGCACGCACTTTGTGGACGACTATTTCAAGCACTGGAAATTACCGCAACCGTCGGAATCGGCACTGGCCGCGGCACTGTTTGCTGCATCTCGGGCAGGGTCTGCGGTTGTCTCCAATGGCGCGAAACCGGAGAACGCGCAGACTCCCTGGACTCGACTCGGCGCGTGGAGCATAGCCTCGTCATGAGCGGAGCCTCTTCAAAAGAGTTCTTGTTTCGTGGAGAAAAAGTCCGCGTCCAGTTCGTACCGAGCGGCGGCGGTTTCGCGGTGAAATTTGGAGACGTGACCCACGAGATTGTGGTCGACGAGGAGAACGAAGGCCGACTACTTTTGAGCAATTCGTCCGGACGAATGCGTGCTCGCGTCGCACGTGAAAAAGACAAATACTGGGTCTGGCTCGACGGCAGCACATTCGAGTTTCAGTTACCGTCACAGGACACTCACGGCCACGGCGCATCGAGTGCCGACGCAGACGAGTTACGCGCTCCCATGCCGGGTACGCTGGTAAAACTCATGGCGGCGGAAGGAGATCGAGTCGAAATCGGCCAGGTGCTCGCGATCCTCGAAGCGATGAAGATGGAGCATCAGTTGCGCGCGCCTCGCGCCGGCACAGTCGAACGCGTGTTTGGCACACCGGGAGCAATTGTCGATGCCGGCGCAATCGTCATTCAATTGGCCGCGGATAGCGCGTGATGTTCGGCGCAAGGCATATCTATTGCCCGCTCAAATCCCTTGTGACTGCGCTGCCTCGAATTCAGGAACTTGGCCTTGGAGTAGAAGTATTGCTCGACGAGACGTCGGACCTGTGGCCGACGGCCCGCTGGGAGAACCTGCTCGACGTCGCCGATGCGATAGCTGAATCCGGCGTAGACACGACCGTGCATGGTCCCTTTCAGGGCATGAGCCTCGGTGCGCTCGACGGACACATTCGCGATTACTCACTTGAGGTGCTGTGCCGGGGACTTGAAGTTGCGCGCTGTTTCCGTTCTCCGTTGATGGTATTTCACACGGGATATCTGCCCCAATATCCGCCGAAGACGCGAGCCAGATGGATGGACAATTTCAGTTCTAATCTCGAAATCCTGTTGCAGCGCGCTTCCGATCTGGACGTACTTCCTGTGCTCGAAAATACCTACGAGACCGATCCCGACTTGCTGCGTGAGATATTTGATCGTTTTCCCGGTCCGGATTTGGGTATGTGCCTTGATACCGGACATGCAACCTGTTACGGCAAGGTTGACCCGACGGTCTGGAGCAGACAATTTGTCGACCGGATTTGT
>CAZGVT010000380.1:0-2624 GCA_964529255.1 uncultured Alphaproteobacteria bacterium
TTGAGAATCGACACTTCATCCTCCGTGGGATTCATGAGCAGCAGCTGCTCCTGATCGTTAAGGAAGTCCGACAATCCCTCGTATATCGGACCCGAGTTCATATCGACCATCACAAAGTCGGAGATGTTCTGACCGAGCACGAGGTCTTCGACGTGGATTTCGAGACCGTGAGCCACTTTGTCAAGAAACTCGAACGTTGGCGACGACTTGCCGTTTTCAACCAGCGAGAGGTAGGACCGATTGACATGGATGCGGTCCGCCAGGGCCTCTTGGGAGAGGTCTTTTCGCTTGCGGGCTGTGCGTATGCGTTCACCGATTTTGGACATGGCGAGTCCTATAATATACCATTGACTTCAATATACAAATCGGCTGTAAATGAGTCAACACGATTCGCCGGATTTGCTCCGACTTTGTTAAGTATAGGGCTCAGTATCCCTTAGCCAGGCCTTGCGCGCGGCCATCCGATGCGCCCCACCACGCCGATCGTGCGCTATCAGCCATGATCGCTGTCACCGTTGACCAGCGTGCCAAGTTGTCCACATTGTGGCCACGTTTCATCAACTTATCCACAACATCTTGCGGATGCTCGGGTTCGAGAAAGAGCTGATCCGGAACCCATTGTTGGTGCACTCGCGGAGCATCCACGGCCTGTTGGAGATTCAGGCCGTACTCCAGCACGTTCAAGATGGTCAACACGACCGAGCTGATGATGCGTGGACCACCCTGACTACCAACCGCCATAAACGGTTCACCGTTTTTCAGCAGTATTGTGGGCGACATAGACGAGAGCGGTCGCTTGCCCGGCGCGACCGCATTCGCGTCCATCCCCACAAGACCGTAGAAATTCGGCTTGCCCGGCGAGGTCACAAAATCATCCATTTGGTCATTGAGGATGATCCCGGTTCCGGGAACCACAAACGCGGAACCGAACGGAATATTCACCGTTGCTGTGATCACCACCGCGTTACCCGCGCTGTCTACCGCGCAGATGTTGGTCGTGTGCTTTTCCATTGACTCTTTCGCGTGCTCGCCCGGATTCCCTGCGCTCTGGCGGCGTTGATGATTCAGAGTGTCAAGCGTCAATCGCAACTTTGCCGCGTACTCTTTGCTCAGCAATCCGGCAACCGGTTCCGTGGTAAATTTGGGATCGCCCATGAATTCCGCGCGATCGGCAAACGCCGCCTGCATGGCTTCTGCGATGAGATGAATCGAAGCCGAGGAATTGAACCCGAGGGGCTTGAGCTGAAACGGCTCGACAAGGTTCAGAATCTGTATGACATGAACGCCACCTGAACTTGGCAGCGGCATCGAGAGAATATCATAGCCGCGAAAGGTGCCGGATACAGGCTGATGCGTCTCAACTTTGTAACCGGCGAGATCTTCAAGTGATATGATCCCGCCGTATTCGCTGCAGGCTGAAGCGATGGAACGGGCAAGCTCGCCTTGATAAAAATCAGACACGCCGTGACTCTGCAGCCTCCTCATCGTATTGGCCAAGTCAGGCTGTCGCAGCCTGTCTCCAAAGCCAAGCGGAATCGAGTCCTGACGGAAAAAAACGTCCCGCGAGGACTCGAATCTGCGCAGCCGGTCAACATGTTTTTTCAGATTCGCATCATAGCGCAGACCGATCACGAAGCCCGTGTCCGCAAGCGCAATCGCGCCATCGAAAAGTTCGCCGAATGGACGAGTGCCGAATGTCCTCACGACATGCTCGAGCGCCGCGAGTTCACCCGGCACACCTGCCGACAAGGGTCCCGTCAGGGAGAGATCGGCGGGGTCAGTGGAGTCCTTCTGAACATACATATCTCGGCTGGCCGCAGCCGGTGCTGTTTCCCGGCCTTCCACAGCTACAGCCGTGCCGTCGGCCATGCGAATCAAGACGAAACACCCGCCACCAATGCCGCTGGCAAGTCCTTCCGTGACGCCGAGTGCCAGTGCCGTCGCAGCCGCTGCATCAATCGCATTTCCACCGTCACGAAGTACCCGTATTCCGACCTCCGTGGCGTACTGATCCGCACTTGTCACCATCGCTTGTCGACCCCAGGCCGGATAAATACCGGCAAAGCACGAAGAGACGCAAAATAAGGCGACTGACAGCATTAGATAGAATGAGAACTTTGTCGGCATGGAAAGTTGCAATGATTGGAAAAACGGAAGGGAGGCACGAGAGGCCGCTCGTGGTGAGCGGCCTCTCCGGGTTACAACTGATTATGTTGCGGGCACCACGTCAATTGGTGGCAATGACCTGGTAGAAGTAGTTGCCGGGCGTCAGAGCGGCGCCGCTGTCGGTAAAAGTCGGATCGGTCGCTGTGCCGATCGAAGTGTACGGACCATCGCTTACTATGGCGCGTTCAATACGGTAGCCCGTCGCACCCGCGCTCGCGTCCCAGCGCAGCACGGCGTCGTCTCCGTCGCGAATAACAGTCAAACCCGACGGATCGTTCGGAGTCACTTGAATCGTCGCAGTCAGCGGAATCGCAATCAACGGAGTTTCCGGATCATTGCTGCGGACGTGCAACGCAGAAGTGCTCGGATCGCCGCAAAGCAGACTGCCATAGAAACTCACCCGAAGAGTATCTCTTTCGCCTTCGCCGAGAGTTCCAGAAACCGGCAGCACGCTCACC
>CAZGVT010000381.1:0-2617 GCA_964529255.1 uncultured Alphaproteobacteria bacterium
ACGAGCGAATAAAGGAATACCATTTCTTCTTTCTGATTCTCGAAACGGGATTGATCGGAGTATTTTGCGCTCTCGATCTTTTCCTGTTCTATGTGATGTGGGAAGTGATGCTCGTGCCGATGTTCTTTCTGATCGGTGTGTGGGGCGGAACGCGGCGGGTTTATGCGACGATCAAGTTCTTCCTCTTCACGATGGCCGGGTCGGTGCTCATGTTGATCGGAGTGCTGTATGTCTATTTCCATACAGCCGATCCGGTGACCGGTGCGCACACTTTCAATCTGATACTTGCGACGGAACAAGCGGCGTATTCCGCAGAGGTGCAGCGTTGGCTGTTTCTCGCGTTTGGACTGGCTTTCGCGATAAAGGTTCCGCTGTTTCCGTTGCACACCTGGTTGCCCGATGCGCACACTGAAGCGCCGACCGCCGGTTCTGTAATTCTTGCCGGGGTGCTGCTGAAAATGGGCACGTACGGGTTTCTGCGCTTCTGTCTGCCGCTCTTTCCGCAGGCGACGATCGCCTTTGTACCGATGATCAGCATCCTGGCACTCATCGGAGTATTGTACGGAGCGTTGGTGGCAATGGTCCAGAAGGATGTGAAGAGACTCGTCGCCTACTCGTCGGTGGCGCACTTGGGTTTTGTCATGCTCGGCACATTTGCGCTGAACATCGAAGGATTGACCGGATCACTTTTGCAGCAGATCAATCACGGAGTCTCAACGGGCGCGCTCTTCCTGCTCGTGGGAGTGGTTTATGACCGGAGGCATACGCGGCTCCTGTCGGATTACGGCGGTATTGCCAAATCGATGCCCGTCTATGCGACTCTGTTTCTGATTATTGCGCTATCGTCGATCGGCTTGCCGGGTCTGAATGGATTCGTCGGGGAGTTTTTGATTCTGCTTGGGACGTTCGCCGCAAAACCACTGTATGCGGTCTTGGGAACCGCAGGGATCATTCTGGCGGCGGTTTATTTGCTTTGGGCTTATCAACGGATGTTCTACGGTGAAGTCGTGCACGAGGAGAATAAGAAGCTGTCAGACGTCAATTGGCGGGAGGGCTTCACGATCGGATCGCTCGCCGCCGCCGCAATCTGGATTGGGGTTTATCCTCAACCGTTTCTTTCGCGTATGGCGCCGTCGCTGCAGCTTGTACTGGACCGTTTTCAGAGTAGCGGGATTTCTCAACTGATTGTGCCGTGATCTCATGAGCGAACTCTCTTTCACGGACTTCCTTGCCATACTTCCGGAGACGATTGTCGTTGTTACGGCGCTGGTGGCCATCTTTGCAGATGTTTTGTCCGGCGGGTGGAAGTCGAGAGTATTGCCGGTCCTGGTGTTCGTCGGCCTTGCCGCTGCCGCTGTGGTGTCGGCTACGGCGGTCCCCGCGGGAACCACAGCGATGGCCGGCGCCGTGATTGTTGACGGATTCAGTTCGATCTTTCGCGCGTTGGTGTGTATCGTGGGGGCGATGACGGTAATGTTCTCGCCGGACTATCTCTCACGTCGGTCCATACGGCTTGGTGAGTATTATGCGTTGTTGCTCTCCGCGGTGTTCGGGATGATGGTGATGGTTTCCGCCGGTGACCTCTTGCTGTTTTATCTCGGTCTGGAGACGATGTCAATCGCGCTCTATGTGCTGGCGGCGCTGAATCGGAGTGATCCGAAATCGATTGAAGGCGGGATGAAGTATCTCGTGCTTGGGGCCTTCTCGTCAGGTTTTCTGCTTTATGGAATCGCGCTGATGTACGGAGCGGTGGGATCCATCAACTATTCCGTGATTACAGCGTATTTCGCACAGGATGTTTCTATCGGACCGATGCTGGGCTCGGGCATCGCATTGATGCTGGTTGGATTCGCCTTCAAAGTAGCGGCGGTGCCGTTCCATTTCTGGTCGCCGGATGCCTATGAAGGCGCGCCGACGACGATCACGGCGTTCATGTCGACCGGACCCAAGGCGGCCGCGTTTGTGGCATTGATTCGTGTTTTCGGTGTTGCGTTGCAGCCGGCCGCCGATCTTTGGCTGGATGTACTTACGTGGGTTTCCATTGCGACGATGATCGTGGGCAACGTGGTTGCCCTAAGGCAGAGCAGCATCATAAGAATGCTTGCCTACTCGTCGATTGCGCATGCGGGATATTTGCTGGTCGGTGTTGTTGTCGGCACGGATGCCGCGTTTGCAGCGATGGGTTATTATCTTGTGGCATACGCGTTCATGAATCTCGGTGCGTTTGCCGTGGTGATTCTGATGAATCGGCGAGCCGACGGCGAGTACCGGTTCGATGATTTGCGCGGACTGGGTTTCAAGTATCCGCTGCTTGGTGTGACGATGACCGTCTTCATGCTCTCTTTGACGGGAATACCGCCGACAGCCGGATTTTTTGGCAAGCTGTACGTGTTTTCTGCGGCGGTGCAGGAAGGTCATTACCTGCTGGCGATTGTCGGCGTGCTTAACAGCGCCGTGGCGGCCTACTATTACTTAAGAGTCATAACCCTGCTCTATATGAACCGGGCGGAAACCGAGATTTCCGTGACGACGCCGAAATCTTACAGCACGGCGCTGGTCCTGTCCTCGATTGTCATACTTGTGCTCGGTCTGTTTCCCGAACCGCTCCTCAGTCTGC
>CAZGVT010000382.1:0-2604 GCA_964529255.1 uncultured Alphaproteobacteria bacterium
CGGGAGAATTGGTCCAACGGGGCGATGCGGACAACGCGGCTCTGCGAACGGCCGGGCTGCGGCTCGCTGTAGTCAAATGTCACGTTGGTCGTCGCCCAAACCCAGACGCTGTCACCGGTCGCGTCAACCCCCGCCGTCTTCACGAGCACCTTCGCTACTCCGTCACGCGCCGGAACCGACGAGCAGAGGATCGAAGTCCCCTGATTTGGATCCGTCAAGGTGTTCAGCCAGCGACTGACCGTGGGAAGAGGATTGCCGCTGTAAAGAGTTGCATGAGCGAATCCCGCCGAGTCCGTGTACCCGGTTTCCGTCGTGACTACGCCGCCCGATGTGGTAAAGTAAACCGCCGTTCCCGGTGTCACCGGATTGTTGTAACGATCACCTACGAGACACACGAGTTCAACGCTTTCGCCAACCACGTCCATGCCAAACATGCTGCACGGAGACGCACCGAGCGCCATATGACTTGTCAAGCACCCACTCGCGACATTCTCAATATACGGCGGACCTGCGTGAATCAGTATCTCCGTCGAAACCGCGCTGATCGTCGAACACGTCGCGCGGATTCGAGCTGTTCCGGAAACCGTTCCGCTGTTGTATGACACGGTGGCCTGGCCGTTAATCGTCGGAATCGATCCCGTGCTCGAGAGGAAATCGCCTCCGCCCGGCGAGTTGTTGATATTAAAATGGACCGCCGTGCCGTCGAGAACCGGATTGCCGTTCGCGTCAAGCACCATTGCCGTAATCAGAAGCGTCTCATTCCGGCCGCTGCCGCGCACGCCCACCGAATTCGGATAAAACGAAAGCTGAATGCTGTTCGGATTACCCGGAAGCAGATGAACCGTATAATTGCCCGTCGCCGCTCCTGCGGTGGCTGTCACAATCGCTGTTCCAGTCTGCGAGGAACTGAACGGAACTCTCGCGTTTCCACTGCCGTCCGTCACACGACTCGCTGTGATGTTCCCGATCGTCGAGCTAAATTGAACCTGGACGTTCGCCAAGGCGTGTCCTACTGCGTCCGTAACATGCGCTGTGATCGTGTCCGTCGCAATACCGTCGGCTCGTAAACTATCCACGTGCGCCGAAAGCGTCACGATCGCCGGATCGCCCACACGATAAATCATGAGGGCGCTGTCACGCACACTCGTGTTCTCCTCCGCCCATGCCGTAACATAAAATGTATCCGGAGTCGCACTCGAGGTCAAGAGATTCGTGGCCGCACCGCCCAACGTCGTGCGCAAGTTCTCCATCGTTCCACTCTGAGGAGGTATGCTGAAGCGCACTTGCGTGCCGTTCGGAACCGGATTTCCGTTCTGATCCGTTACGTTTGCCGTCAATGTCGCTTGCGACACGTTATCGGCAAACAGAATCGTCGGCGAGACTGTCAAGGAGAGATGCGTCGGCGTTGACGCTGCGAACTCCACGCTCGCCTGACTCGTCAGTGTGTTGCCGTAACGTGCCGTCACGTGCGCAACTCCGGTCTCAGTCGATGCATGGAGCGTCACGCTCGCCAATCCACTTTCGTTCGTTTGAGCTGATTCCGGCACCGACCCGCGATCCGTGCCAAAATAGACCGTCGCTTCGGGAATTGCTATCAACGTTGCAGTCTCATACACGTGAACCTGAACGTCTGACGTTGAACTCCCGTCCGCAATCACAATCTCAGGCACTGCCGTCGCCGATACAGTCACGCCGCGCATAACCAGAGGAGTGAATCCCTGCGCCGTACCTGACGCCGCCGTGAGTGTCACGTTGACGTTGTTCACGCTGGCCGCGCTCGTGAAGTTCAAGAACGCCGCGCCACTGCTGTTCGTCACCGTCTGCGCCGGCGTGAAGCTCATGCCGCTTGCCGTCCACGTCACCGGAGCATTGGACAACGGAACGCCCATCGCGTCATACACATAAGCCGTAACGGGAACCGTCGAAATTCCGTCCGCGCGCACCGAACTCGATTGCGCAGTTACACTTACTTGCTGCGCAGTAGGCTGATACATGTTGACATAAACCGTATCCGTCAACAAATTCCCGTAGCGACAAACAACCGTCGAGTTGCCTGAACTCGGAGCCGCAAGCAGCGTTGCAGTCGCAATACCAGACTGATCCGTCATGACCAGTGCTGGAATTGAACCGAGGCTCGCGCCAAATTGAACGTCAACATTCGGAAGCGCCACGAGGCTCGTCGTCTCACGCACCTGCGCTGTGATCGTATTGGAGGAGACGCCGTTTGCCGGCATCGCAGAGAATTGCGATGCAAGGTTAACTGTCACGCCTCGATTCGAAATCGAAACCGAATCGCTCGACACGGATGAAATGGCTCGAATCGTTGCCGTTGCATCAGTTGCTCTCGACGCCGCACGGTACGTGTTCACGGCAACGCCGTTTGCATCAGAGTAGGTGAGTGCGGAGGAAAGACTGCCTACTCCACTCACCACCCAACTTACCGGTGCGCTTGCCACCGCGTTGCCTGCCTGATCCTCAAGGATGCACGTGAGAACTGAAGTGCTCATGCCATCCGCGAGCAGAGATGTTGCCGTCGCGCTCAAGTCAACCGCAGAAGGTTGCGAAGAGAAGAGTTGAATTGACACGGTATCTGTGAGTTGACTC
>CAZGVT010000383.1:0-2571 GCA_964529255.1 uncultured Alphaproteobacteria bacterium
CCTTGAGAAGGGCGATCGCATCGCCGACTCGAAAATCGATTTTGTGCGAAACAGCCGCCGCTTCGAAGTACTCGCGCGCTCTTTCCGCATTCTTTCGGTCGCCGTCAATACAGATTACGCGTCCGTCGTCATCAATGGCGCGAGCGAAGTGTACAGCGGAGAAACCGAAGCCGGATCCCATTTCAAAAACGCGCTTCGCACCGATCGACCTGGCAAGCAATCCGAGCAGCGGACCGACCAGCGGACCGATGAAGGGGAAACCACGCTCGACTGCGTATCGCTCCATTGCGGCGAGGAGTTCGTCACGAGGCGGAAGTACACTTCGCAGATACGTGTCCACCTCCTTGTGCATCGCAAAGCGATCGCGCTCAGCCAACGAAGTTTCCGCTCCGATTCAATTGCGTGACGAGATGATTCAGAATCAGTTCTCCGTGATGGCGGGCGTTCTCGATAAAAACTTTCGAGGGATCCGCTCCGGCAGTCAAAACACCTGCAATGTACAGCCCTTCGACCGTTGACTCAAGCGATTCGGGATCGTGCGAAGGCGCCTGCCTTTCTCCGGTCAATTCGATGCCCGCGCCACGTAGAAATGAGTAGTCGGGGTGATAGCCCGTCAAGAGCAGCACATCGTCGCAATCGACGCGAACTTCACCCTTGTCAGTCGAGAGAACAACAGCGTCGGAGTAGATTTCCCGGACTGTCGAATTCCAGGAATGCGCAATCGCACCATCCGTCAGTCGATTCTGAATATCCGGCAGCAGCCAGTACTTGATAGACGCTTCGCGTAGTGAAGGGCCACGGTGAATCAGAGTTACTCTTCCGCCGCGTCTCCAGATATCGAGCGCCGCTTCCGCCGCCGAATTCTTGCCGCCGACAATTGCGACTCTCCGGCCCAGATAGCGATGTGCACTGCTGAAGTAATGGGACACGTGCGGGAGAGTCTCACCCGGAACATCCAGCAGGTTCGGATGGTCGTAGGTGCCGATAGCGAGCACGACAGCGTGGGAATGCAAAATTCGCCGCGATGTTTGTACCGCGAATCCACCGGGAGTCTTGCGAATCCCGCGAACGGCCTCATGCGTGGCAACTCGCAGATCAAAACTCAGGACAATGCGTGTGAAGTAGTTCAGGACTTCATAGGCTCGCGGCTTGTCTCCCTCGATGGGAAAAGGCAGACCGGGAAACTCGAGCAAGTCCGCCGTCGAGAAAAATCTCATGTATGCCGGAAACCGCGAGATCGTCTCGCAGACGGAGCCTTTGTCAATTAGCAGGTAATTCAGTCCGCGTCGCTGTGCAGAAAGCCCGACCGCTATGCCTGCCGGACCCGCGCCCACGATCAACACATCGAGCATCCGGCGCCTACTCGCCCATCACTTTGACGATGACTCGCTTCGACCGCTGACCATCAAACTCCGCGTAATAGACCTGCTGCCACGGGCCGAAATCCGCCCGCCCGGCGGTAATGGGTACCACCACCTGATGATGCATGATCAGACTCTTGAGATGAGCCTGACCGTTGTCTTCACCTGTTCGGTGATGGCGGTAGTCTTTGTCCGGCGCCAGGCCGCGCAGCCACTCCTTGATATCTTCAATCAATCCGCTTTCGGCATCGTTCACATAAACGGCGGCGGTGATGTGCATCGCCGAGACCAGAACCATGCCCTCCCGCACACCGGATCTCGCAATCGCGTTCTCGACCTCATGGGTGATATTTACGAACTCCTCGCGATGTTTCGTCTTGAAAGTCAGGTATTCGGTGTGGGATTTCATCTCTCTTCAATCCCCCAATCGATGATTTCGGAGGAGCCGGGTCATCCACCGGAGAAGATTCTGAACAATCTTGTCAACGGATCGTAGAAGTGATCTGCGACGCGCTCCTTCAAGGGAATGATCGCGTTGTCGGTGATGTGAATTTCCTCCGGGCAGACTTCCGTGCAGCATTTGGTGATATTGCAGAATCCGATGCCCGCCGCTTCCTTGATCAACGACACGCGATCCGCATTGTCGAGCGGATGCATCTCAAGCGACGCCAAACGCACGAGAAAACGCGGACCGTAAAATTCACTGTGTTTGTCGTGGTTGCGCAAGACGTGGCAGGTATTCTGGCAGAGATAGCACTCTATGCACTTGCGGAATTCCTGCACGCGGTCCGCTTCGTATTGGTACATCCGCCACGTGCCGTCCGCATTCCTGGGCTTCGGCTTGAATGCGGGGATCTTCTTGTTGACCTCGTAATTCCATGAAACGTCCGTCACGAGGTCGCGCACGATAGGAAACGTCCTGAGCGGTTCAACCGTGATGGGGTGCTCCTGCGGAAGTGAGTCCATACGAGTCATGCACATCAGGCTCGGCTTGCCGTTGATTTCCGCCGAACAGGATCCGCACTTGCCGGCTTTGCAATTCCAGCGACAGGCAAGGTCCGGAGCCTGCTCCGCCTGAATGCGATGAATGACATCCAACACGACCATGCCTTCATCGACCTCAATCCGGTAGTCGCGAATATCTCCGCTGGAACCGTCGCCGCGGAAAATTTTCATTGTTACGGGGCGTCCCATCAGGCTTCCTCCACCA
>CAZGVT010000384.1:0-2544 GCA_964529255.1 uncultured Alphaproteobacteria bacterium
TGGCGTCGCCCGCACACGCCGAAGCAACCGGAGTGAATGGCGATGTTCGAGAACATCAGCAAGCGCATTCGCAAGCAGCAGGCTCTGATTGAAACCCCGCAGGAACCTGCGCGACCAATGCAACGGAACAGGCACCCAGGCGACGTCGGCTTCCGAAAAATTCAACGGCAGTCTGGGAGCCAGTCGATGCGCCATTTCCGACGCGAGTCGCACGTGTCCATGATACTTCAGTCCGTGAACGCTCTTCTTCACCAAATTCTCACCGGAGAATCTGAAGCCGGCGCGGAGCATATCGAGTTGCCTGGTCTTGTGACGGATCGTCGGATCCGCAATGGGCGCATCGGTCCAGCAGCCTGAGCAAAACCAGACTTCGGATGCGGCAAGCACCCGGTCGCATTGCTGGCACAGCGGCGGAAACAGCCAGTCCCATACGGCCCATTCGCGGGGATGCCGGACGGCGATCACGCAGCCTTGCGACGACGTCGCCTGCCGTTGATGTTCATCGCGAGTTCGAGGACTTCATCCACATTGGTCACGAAATGAAACGTGACCGATTTCTTGATGTAGTCCGGCAGGTAAAAGAGGTCTTTCTCATTCAGCCGCGGCAGGATGATCTCGCGAATCCCATGGCGATGAGCGGCGACGATTTTCTCACGGAGGCCGCCGATCGGAAGCACGTTTCCGGTCAGAGTGATCTCGCCGGTCATACCGACATCGTTACGGCACGGCTTGTGGAGGAAGAGCGACGCAAGCGCCGCTGCGATCGTGATCCCGGCCGAAGGTCCGTCCTTGGGCGTGGCACCTTCGGGGATGTGAATGTGAATATCCTGCAGTGCGAGTCTGTCAAGTTGAAATCCGTATTTCGCGGCGTTCGCTTTCAGATAGGATAGCGCAATCGAGGCGGACTCTTTCATGACGTCACCGAGCCTCCCGGTCACATGAAGCTGCTTCGTACCGGGCATCATCGTGGATTCAATTACGAGCACATCGCCGCCGACCGGTGTCCATGCCAGTCCGACGGCCACACCGGGTCGCGCTGACCCCAGAATGACGTCATCGAGGAATTGCGGAGGGCCAAGATATTTCTCGACATTCTTAGCCGTGATGCGAGCGCGCGGACGCTTGCCCTTGACGACTTCGCGGGCAACTTTGCGGCAGACGGCGCCGACTTGCTGCTCGAGTTTTCGCACGCCGGCTTCACGAGTGTAACCTTGCACAATGGCATTCAGTCCCGACGTCGTAAAGCTGACATCGGTCTTGCGGAGACCATTTTCGGCAACCTGACGAGGCACAAGGTAGTGCGCGGCGATTTTGACTTTTTCGCTGGTGATATAACTGGGAATTTCAATGATCTCCATGCGATCTCGCAGCGGACCCGGTATTGCCGTAATATCATTTGCCGTCGTAATGAAGAAGACTCCGGAGAGATCGAACTCCACGTCGAGGTAGTGATCTTGAAAGCTGAAGTTTTGCGCCGGATCCAGAACTTCCAGCAGCGCGGAGGCCGGATCGCCGCGGAAGTCCGTTCCAAGCTTATCGATTTCGTCGAGCATCATCAATGGGTTGTTGACACTGACCCGGCGGATGGACTGCATGATGCGGCCGGGCAGTGCACCGATGTAAGTGCGGCGGTGGCCACGGATTTCCGCTTCATCACGCATGCCGCCCAGACTCATCCGAATGAACTGCCTGTTCATTGCGGATGCGATAGACTGGCCGAGCGAGGTCTTCCCCACTCCGGGCGGTCCGACGAAACACAGAATGGGTCCTTTGCCCGTGTGTTTGAGTTTTCGCACGACAAGGTAGTCAAGAATGCGGTTTTTGACGTCATGCAGTCCGTAGTGATCGCGATCCAAAACTTTTTGTGCGCGGTCGAGGTCGAGTTCTTCACTTGAGGACTTGCTCCAGGGCAGTGCGACGAGCCATTCAATATACGTTCGGGAAACAGTATATTCTGCCGAGGCAGGCGACATGCGCTTCAGCCGCTCGATCTCCTTGCCGGCGACGGCAAGCGCCTGTGCGGACATTCCGCTCTCGTTGACCTTGGCCTCAAGTTCGAGCACGTCCTTGAGTCCGTCATTGTCTTCGCCGAGTTCTTTGAGAATTTGCTTCATCTGCTCGCGCAGATAGTATTCGCGCTGTCCCTCGGCCATCTGGTCTTCGACCTTTGTCTGGATCTCAGAGCCAAGCTGGACGAGCTTGGCCTCGCGGGCGAGCAAAGTCGTGACGAGCGTGAGTCTCGGTTCGAGTTCGGCCGCGTTCAGCACTTCCTGACGTTGCTCGACGGTCAGGTCGATGTTTGAAGCAACGATGTCGGCAAGCGCACCGGGATCGGAAATGTTGAAAACTGCAATTTTGACTTCTTCGGGGATTGAATTGCCACTCTCGGCAAGTTTGGTAAACTGCTGCTTGATCTGCCGCTCCAGGGCTTCGACTTTCAGCGAGTGCTTCGTGTCGATGGGCAGCGGCTCAATTTCGACCCTGAGATACGGATCGGTTTCGGCGATCTTCGTGCGTCTGATACGCAGGAGTCCCTGAACCAGC
>CAZGVT010000385.1:0-2543 GCA_964529255.1 uncultured Alphaproteobacteria bacterium
GTCGGCGTGCAGATCACACATCCGGATATCAACGACAAGATCAACACCGGATATGACGCGGTCGAAGGCGACAACAATCCGAATCCCGAAACCGGCGATGACGGCCACGGGACTTGCTGTGCTGGATTGGCCGCTGCAGAGACTAACAATTCACTGGGCGTCGCCGGTGTCAGCTACAACTGCCGTGTTCTCGGCGCGAAGATGGGCTACATTTTCGGCGGGGGCTTCATCCAGACCAACGACACCTGGATCATCAACTGCATCAACTATTCCCGCGACAGCTCCCGAGTCATGTCTAATTCATGGGGCGGTGGATCGGCATCAGGCGCCGTAAATACCGCTCTGACCAATGCGAAGAATGCAGGTCTTGTGATCTTGTTCTCCTCCGGAAACAGCAACGGTGCCATCCAGTGGCCCGCCACTCAATCCTCCGTGATCGCAGTCGGGGCTACTAACGAAGCCGATGACCGTTGCGATCCGAACGACTGGGGATTTGGTCAGGGCTCCTGCTTTGGTGCGCAGCTTGACGTCGTCGCTCCGGGCAACAACACGTATACGATCGACATGACAGGTTCCGACGGCTATTCGGGTGGTGACTATGATCCGGGCTTTGGAGGCACTTCGGCGGCCTGTCCGATCGCCGCCGGAGTTTGCGCACTCATTCGTTCCGTCGATCCCTCGTTGACTCCCACTCAAGTGCAAACTGTTCTTCAGACCACGGCTGATGATCTCGTCGGCGCCGCCGGTGAAGATGTTGCCGGCTGGGATCAGTACATGGGCTACGGCCGTGTGAACGCGAACGACGCCGTCCGATATGTGTTCGGCGCGCCGAGTAACTTGCAGGCTACCAATGGTCAGCCCAACGTGCCGCTGACCTGGAGTGCTCCGTGGCGCACGCCGAACAGCTATGACGTTCACCGCTCGACTACCGGACAATTCGGTACGTATTCCGTAATCGGCAACTCCGTAACGACCAGTTTCACGGACAATGCGGTTACCGGGGGAAGCACATATTGGTACAAGATCAAGGCGGTCTACACCAACGGGCAGAGCGACTTCTCAAACGCCGCGTCCGGGACACCCGTCGCCGCCTATCTTCCGCCGCAGAATCTGGAGGCCGTTGGCGGATTCGACGCGACCGTTCCGGTCAACTGGCAGGCCCCTGCGTCAGGCACTCCGCTGCGTTACGATCTTTATCGCTCAACCACCGGGCAGTTCGGCGCATATTCCCTGCTCGCCCAGATTAATCACCCCGTTCTGAGCTACAATGATCTGGCGGTGTCCAATGGCTCCGAGTATTGGTACAAGGCCAAAGCGGTTTACACCGGCCCCAATGAGAGTGCATTCTCCAATGCCGACTCCGCTCGTCCGGTGGCGCCACCCAATGCACCGCCGACACTCTCGCATGACGCGCTCGATGACTTCGCTCCCGGAACCGGAGTGGTGACCGCACTCGCTTCGGACGCAGGATTCGTGCTCTCAGTCGCATCTGTGAAAATGTTTTACCGTCTGGTTGGCAATGCGCTCTTCGATTCAATCTCGCTTGCGACTACCGGTAATCCGCAAGAGTATTCGGCAAGTCTGGCGGCCATCCCCTCCGGCAGCTACGAGTACTACGTCCGCGCCGCCGACAATCTCGGTGCGATTTCCGTTGTGCCGATCGGTGCTCCGACAAATCTGTACACTGTCGATATCTACAACTTGTGTGCTTCGGAGCTACTCTACGATGACGCCACGGCCGAAAGTTACAATTTCCCCGGCGACGCGCTCGGTGCGTACAATCAGTGGGCCGTCAAGTTTGGTCCGGTGACCACACCCTTCGTGCTCTGCGGCGCGCGGGTCGCGGTCGCCCGCACGATTCCAACCACAGAGCACACACCGATTCTGTTCTCCGTCTATCTTGCCGATGGCACCGGTGGGCTTCCGGGCACGCTCGTGCAGGATGGGCTCACCGGATCAATCGGCAATGACGTCGGCGGGATTCCGTCCGGTACGAATTGGGCACAGATCAACATCAAGGACGATCTGGGCCAGACCCTCACCATCAACAGCGCGGAATTCTACATCTCCGTCGGTTGCGAGGACTGGTTGAAACTGGAAGCCTTCGGCAGGGATATTGACGGCGTGAATGCGCATCGCTCCTATCTCTATGATGCCTGCGAGGACGTGTGGGTCAGCGAAGATGATCCGGTGCATGAATACGTCTTCCCCGGCAACCGGATGATTCGCGCCCAAGGGTATTCGCTCGTTCCTCCGGTCGTGGTCATTCAACGAAGCGGTAACGATATCCTGCTGAACTGGACAAGCACCGGCGCACCGTCGTTCAATATCTACAGCGCGACGACTCCCGACGGTCCGTTCAACACATTTGAAGGCTCAAGTGTCACCACGAGTTTCACCGACGCCGGTGCCGTGACCGCATCCGCCCAGTTGTTCTATCAGGTGCGCGCTGTCGCTCCCTGATCAACGATGCTAATCAAATAAACTGCGAGGCTGTCCCATAAGTATGGGATGGCCTCTTTCTTTTGCGGTTGGGATGAGTT
>CAZGVT010000386.1:0-2537 GCA_964529255.1 uncultured Alphaproteobacteria bacterium
CACGACTCGCGCAGCACACCAGGCAGCCTTCGCCTACGTCAACCAGTTCTATGGTGCCCGGATGAGCACGGACGGTGGACATCAGGTGTTGGCGGGTTCGAGCGGCGGCGAGCAGATGTTCTATCTCGATCTGGAAAGCCTCGGCTTGAACGAAGACACGTACACGGTGGAACTGACCGGCGACGTGCCGACGGGCTGGACACGAACCATCGAAGCCGAAGGCGTGGATCCTGACGCAGAGAGCATCGACGTGACGCTCCCCGGACTTGGCTCGACAGTGCTGACGCTTGCAGTGAATCCCAACGGCTATTCCGGCGTGCTGGATGTGAACGTTCGCGTGACGTCGCAAAATATGGAGACGCTGGACCTTCAGGACGACTTCCGCGTGCTCGCCAGCCCGCAAATTCTGTTGGTTGACGACGACGAAGGCGAGGAGTTCGAGACCTACTACATGAACGGCCTTGCCGATGCGTTTGACACGCGCGGCGAAGAAATGCTGATCGGCCGCTGGGATATGTCGCGCGACGCGCTGGATGCGGACCTGACCGGCATCGATCTGGTCATCTGGTATTGCGGTCATGGCTTCCAGGCCGGAACAACCGTCAGCGAAACCGACCGCCTGATGCTGATCGACTATCTGAACTCGGGCGGCTATCTGTTCCTCTCCGGCGAAGGTATTGGCTTCGATCTGCGCGACGACGCGGAGTTTTTCGGCAACATGCTGCACCTCGGCTACAACGGCAACCGACCAACGCTGGATCAGGTTGGCGGTATCAGCGGCGATCCGCTGGGTGATGACTTGTCCTTCATGATTCAGAACGCCAGCGGCGACGGTGAAGCTCAGGTTCGCCAGCATGCGCTGACGATTCTCAGCGACGAGACCGTCGGCTTCCTGAATTACACGGGCTCGTTGTTCAATGCCGGTGTGCACGTGACGGACGAGAGCTACAAAGCCGTGTACCTTGGCTTTGGCTATGAGGGCATCGACAATGCGGACGATCGCAATCTGCTGATGACGCGCATTCTGGACTGGATGTTCCCGCTGGCGGCGGATGACCCGGGCGCGGGCGTGCTGCCGATGGAATATTCTCTGGAGCAGAACTTCCCGAATCCGTTCAACCCGCAGACCACGATTCCTTACGCTTTGCCGGAGCGCGCCGACGTGCGCTTAATTGTGTTTGACATGCTTGGCCGTCAGGACGCCGAGCTGGTCAACGGCGCCGTCGAAGCCGGTACGCACAGTGTGGTATTTGATGCATCATCACTCTCCAGCGGTCTCTACTTCTACCGTCTGGAAGCGGGTGACTTCAAGGCGACCCGCAAACTGATGCTGATGAAGTAATCTTCTTCAGGTTGCGGCCCGGTTTAAGAACGCCGCCGGAGTGCGAAATCCGGCGGCGTTCGCTCTTTTTTCACGATTCAGGACACTCATCACAACTTCCCTTGGGGGGATTCTTCAATGTGGCGTAAAATGATACTTGCTTCTCGCGGCCACCGGCGTTCATGGCTGAAACTGCTCGTTGCTGCCGTTCTGGTTTCGTCGTTTGCCGGCGAGGTCTGCTACGCCTGCTGGCAGCAGCTGGTCATGGAATGTTTCATGCGGCCGGCCACGCAATGGCCGTGGACCAATCCGCTCGGATCCGGGAGACAGTGGCGGCACTATCCCAACGATCCCCAATTGCACTGGGGCATCAACACCGACGTCTTTAACAACGCGATCTGCTCGCCCGGTCCACCCTACAGCTCGCAATCGTGCTGGTGCATCGGGGACCCCGTCGGACAGGATCCGGAGTTCGACCAGTATCCGAACAACCTGAACACGTACGTGACCTATGGGCCCTGCAATCTTACGAATGCAGAGGATGCCAGCGTATTCTTTTATCTCTTCAGTCGCGCGGAAGTCGGTCACGATTCCGTTTTCTGGGGTGCGGCCACGAGCTTTACGCTGACGCCGCAGAATATGATGGTCGGAGGGAGCAGATCGGAAGATACGTTCGGCGATGATTTCATGATCGTCGAGTTCTTTCTGGACAATCTGCATCCCTACCAGTTTCCCGACTCTACCGTTTCGCTGATCGGACAACCCGCCGTTTACGTTTTCTGGAGATTCGTCTCCGACGGCGATAATATTCGCGACATGGGCGCGTTCATCGACGAGGTGATTATTTCGTACGATGACGGCGGCACGGATTTGATGACGGGCGGCAGCGAGTTCATCCATACGGATTCCACGGGATTTTCGATCGAACCGGCGCTTGGTGACACCCTGGCGTTGCGATTCGGCTGGAGCGTCTGCGACGGCGGCAGCATTGCCTGCGATACGTTCCGCTTGTTGGGCGTGCTGCTGCGCGATGATGCGGTGATTGACACGGTATTCGATTCGGTGATGGTCGACACGCCTCCGGCGTCGTCTCACGAAATGTACACCGAATGGTGGGTCAACGACACGCCCGGCACATATACGGTGCTTGTCAAACTCGATACGCTGGAACAGTGCGGGGAAGTCAGTGAAACGAACAACTCGGTCCTTCGCAGCT
>CAZGVT010000387.1:0-2509 GCA_964529255.1 uncultured Alphaproteobacteria bacterium
GAAGCCTTGGAAGCGCCTTCGGGTAATCCCGTCATTGATCCGCAGGATGTGATACTCGGTCCGATATCTCCCAATCCATTCAATTCGATGGTGCGGATTTCCTATACACTGCCTGTGACGCAAGTCGTACGACTATCGGTGACGGATGTGATGGGTCGTGAGCTGGCGGTGCTGGTGGAGGGAAGAATGGCGGCAGGATCGCACACAACAAGTTGGGCAGCGGATCAATTGGTGACGGGAATGTACTTTTTGCGGTTAGACGCGGCGACGGGGTCGATGGTTTCGCGATTGGCGCTGGTGAAGTAGGGGGGGGGCGATACTGTTTGTATTCAATGCTGAAACCCGGGGCGGAGGCCCCGGGTTTTCCGATGTCAAGCTGCCGGCAGAGCACGCCGGACTCCCTTAAGATTCTTCCTACCGAAGCTCACGGACGTAATCGCGTCTGTGCCGCCGGCAAGAATAGACCGTCTTTGCCGAATGTGATCAAGATCATGCGCTTGCCACGAGACGGTGGTTCCCCCGGCGGAGGAGTTGTGCGACGGATTTTTCGGCCACGACTAAGGGCCCGGAATCCGGGCCCTCGCGCTCCAAGGACAGGGCTACGTGTCCCTGTGCAGTTTCCCAACCCCTCGGAGTGACGCCGCGTGTGAACAGCCGTCAGATCACCGCGCGGATGTTGATCAGGAACTGGTGGTGGTTCTCCTTGTCGGAAATTTTCTCCTTGTCTCGCAAGTCGATACCCGGGTAGAAACTGACGCGTACGTTCTGCCGCACGAGATAGGTAATGACCGGGATGTAGAGGAACTGGTAGTCTGTCCTCAGCGGATCTCCGGAAGCAAGATTGGCTTTGTCGTCGTCGCTGGTGGTTATGTTGTCGTAGTGAAATGACAGGATCCACTTGTCATCCACAAAGTAGCTGCCGACGGCACGAATGCCGTTATAACTGATTTCTTTCGCATTGCTCGCCGCCAGCTTGCGATTGTCCTCGGTAGCCATGACGTATGCGGCTTGCAGATCGATCTTGTTGTCATAGCGGAGGTTCAGGCCGGGCATGATGCGGGAGAAGCTGTTTTCGGCGTAGGCGTCCACGGAATCGGTGGGCAGATGCGTCGGGTTCTTGATGTCTGTGCCGGCATCAAAGTGCAGGCCGACGGAGGAACCGAGCAATTTCTCGGGGCCTCTTTCCGGCATCCACACACGCAGTCCGCCCCAGAAGCCGAGCTGATTTCCGGAATTGGAACTCTTCGAGCCCGGAGTCAAGCCCGCATAGATGCCGACCGGTCCCTGGTACCCGTAGTATTGAATTCCGTAGCGAGGCGACCGCATGTCGTACGACGAAACACCGCCGTTGTTCGAGGAAGTCACGCGGAGGACTCCGTTTCCGATGGGGGGAAGCTGGGGCAGCCGGTCAGGATACGGCGCGAAAATTACGGGGCTTAGCCGCCCGAATTGCGCGTTCAACCAGGACGTATTTCCAAGGTTGTGCAGTCCCATATAATACCACGCCATGTGAAAGGGCTCACTTGCCGTGGAAAACTCGTTCTCGATGTAGATGGAGGCGTTTTTGTGAATGGAACCGGCGACGAACAGTTGCAGCCAGTTGGTATTACCCAGAGTGAGTTTGTCCTTTTTTTCGCCTTTGACGGTGAGCGCCTTTGTATCAAGCTGAATCGGAGTGAGGTTCAACCGGGCCGTAAACCAATGGCCAATCTGATTATCGAGAAACAGGTTGTCGCCGTGGTCCTTCTTGCCTTCCGTATCTCCATCGGGTTCCTTGAGGTCCGGGCTTTGATAGCCATTTGCGAGAAATTTCTCGCCGTAGTCGTTCAACCGCGCAAAATTGGGCGCATGGCACATCTGACAATTCACATCGTACTTCCGGCTCCATGCAGGAATGGCATTGGCGTCCGAGAAGCTCATCAAAATTACTACCACTGGCAGCAAAACGAGTGCTGCCTGAATGGTCCGCATCCGCGGACAGCCAAACGAATGAGAAACGAGCATGTTCCTCTCCTTCAAATGGAAATTGTGGGTTAGACTGGGAAAAAGAAGTGCCAGAGCACAATGTGCCGACTCGTCTGCACCGCTCGCAAGGTGCAGAATGGCCGACAATGCCAGTTAATGGTCAGCTATGCTGCAATGTAACTATCCCTGCCGTGGAATTCAAGTGAAAAATGTCACATAATAAACCGGAGTCGAGAACTCCTTTTTCGTGATTTTTCTGAACTTCTTCTGCCGGGGCCGCCGGCTTGAACCTCATGCCTCTTATTTTCGCACCAGAAATCCCACTCCCGCCAACAGCGCCAGCGCGGATCCAAAATAGAACGGCGCACTCACCGACACGTGATCCCACAGCCACCCGGCGATCACGCTTGCCGCAACGGCGATAAGTCCGGTAACCATGTAGAACAGTCCCATGGCAGTCCCGCGCTTCTCTGATGAAACGAGATTCGAGACTAGAGCTCATCTCAAAAACATTTGACAGTTAGCTCGCGGTCTCGTATCTTGT